>NZ_CANMXD010000016.1:0-62775 GCF_947501725.1 uncultured Planococcus sp.
GTCATCCTCCTTATTTTTCCACGAAGAAAAGAGCGCCAGCACATGCGGGCACTCGTTTATGATTTTTATTTGTCAAAGCGATATTTTGAAATCCGCGTATGAGACCGCCAAGGAGCGACGATCTGCGTATGTGGGCTTTGGGGTCAGCGTGAAAATAAATCCGCAAATTAAATTATATACGCCGTTGTATACGTTAATCATTACGTTGTATATTTAATGTTACTTAATGCGCTTATGATACACTGAGAACAGCGTCATATCAACGTTCGCACCATCGTATGTAACACCAAGCGTTTATGCACTCGGTAACATGCGCTATATCAACGTTCTTATATCGCCAATATCAGCGCTGAATGTATAAGATCGTGTATATTAATAGCGTTAGTTGAGCGTGGTTGGTGCGATGGTCAAAGCGTTTAGGGTCACGCGCGCTGATGGCTTGCACCCGGTGTATGCCCGGTGCCCTATGCGTACTACACGCCTGCCCTCACGATGCTACCTGCGTCCTACTAGCCGCCTATACTGTACCCTACGCACATACCTGCGTTTGAGTTTCTACTATATAATAGGCGCCACATACACGTATGTTAGTCGCGGTCTGTTCGCATCCGTTCTATCTGCGCCTTAATGGTCGCAATATCAACGCTATCACCCTTCGTCTCAACCTCGACTTTGTCCGTTAACAATGAGTGCGCCTGTAGTAGCGTGCGAAACAGTGCCGCATTACCATCGTTAATAATATGATCGGGTATCGACTCCATTATTTCCGGTAGTCTATCGAGCGTCTTGCGGACAATCTCACGCTTCAATTCGTCATTAAAGCGGTCATCCTTACGCCATAGGTGAATCGTCTTCTCCACAACGCCTACTTCTTCGGCGATTTGTTTAAACGTCTTGCCGTCGCGTTTCGGTCGGCTTAGTAGCTCGATTGCTGCGATCTGTAACTCCGATAATCTCTTCGCCATTGTTGCGTTCCTCCTCTCCGGTTAACTGCGTCTGTGTGACGAATGCTCTGTCGTAGTAAACGTCTAATTCCGTCATTGGTGCGCTGCCCCTTTCGTTACTCTTGCTCGTATTCAACGTCTTCTACGGATAACTCTTCGCTAGTCCATTCGTATATTCCGTCAATATTAAGCATTGCGTTCTCGATTGCGGCTAATGCGCCAACCTCGTAATCGTCGTATGTAACCGACATAGTGAACGTTACTTTCTTCGCCATAACTGCGCAGCTCCTTCCGTTTATAACTCGTCCCCAATTACGCATACTTTCCGGGACAAGGCTTTTATTAGCGTATATAAAGTAACTAAGACCTGCCTGTGCTAACGCCCAGGATCAACGTTAACTAAACTACCTGACGCATGCTTTTAAATGCGGCAGCGTACTTGACCTTAGTACCGCTTATTAACGTATATACCTTTAACGCCTGCTTTTCGCCTATACAAGAGAAGAGGATTTTCACCCCTAAAAGTGCCTCCGTGCTTACTCTCCGTAGGGCGCAGCCCGCTTTAATGGATTGCAGTATTTGACCCAAAATAGCCGTTAGATTGCAGTATTTGACCCAACGCTAATACGGCAGGTCGCCGCGTTTAACGTTTACTTGGTCAGCACAACGCTCACCCATTGCGAATAAGCCTCGTAGCATTTCAGCGTACTGCGTATATTCGTCTCGCTTGCGGTACATGACATCGGGATTTATGACGTATAATTCCGCCTCATAAAACAGCATCGACGATATGAAGCCGTACTTGCGCAGCTCTTTCGTATACCTATCGACAAACTTGCGGTCGACGCCGATTAATTGCGCCAGTTGAATGTGCGACATATAACGTAGTTTCTCCTGATCCGTTTCGTTAGGATTAACGCATAAGCAGCAATACTCGAAGTTGAAATACGGAATCATCTTATACAGTAACCCCGCTGCTTGAATCGTCAAATTAGCGATGTCCGTGCGCGTTTTCACCTGATACACCTTCGTATAATACGTTTTTCTGACGTGCTTACCGATCGAGTGGTAATGCTCGTTAATGCCGTAAACAACGTACCGACCGTTGCGTTCTGTGGTCAATACGCCGTGTGCCGCCAAGTCGCTAAGAATAGCGTCCGTGGTGCGTTTACCCTTACCGAGCACGCCCGCAATTGCTGCGGCTGTCATGCGGTTGCCTTTGTGATAAAGCCTGCCACCGCTGTTAATACGCAAATAAGGTACTAGCTTCATAAGTGCGCCTAATTCCGTTACTTTCAGCGTTTCACTTAATAGCTTCGCCGTATCGTGGTAGCAATTAACGTAGTAGCGCGTTGGCCCTGACTCTCGTAACTCACGCAGACGCTTTGCTTCCGCCCACTCTTCAAGCGTATCGTTCGTTTGTATAGAAACTTCGTCAGCATAGCCGTATACAATGTCGCGGCCACTGTCGTCTGTATATCGTTCGATTGCGTTATTAACCATAAATGCGCAAGACCTCCGTATAATTAAAAAATACGTAAGGGCGGCCGGAGTATACCCGACTCATGCGTTTCCCCTACAAACATCCTGATACAATACCGGCATATTTACACGTTTCAGTTAAATAGAAAGAGCGCGCCTTGCCGTGTGGTTAACGGAGTTTGCGCGCTGTAAAGTATTTCCTATAAGGTATAGCCAACTAACGCCTTAAAACGTAACGTTACTATCGCAACTTTCTACGGTTTTCTCGCGTCGGTAGCGAATAATCACGGCCATCTGTCGCAACAGCATCGGCCCAGACGTCGCTTACCTCGTCGGCAAGGCGTTCGTCGCGCTGACTTTCGCTCATTATCGGATATTCTTCGCGAGTCATCTTGTCCGGGTGCGGATCGGTGATGTCATCGAACAATATTAGCGAAGCCAAACGCTCTAAAACATCAGCCGGCGCGTGTTTGCCGCAGTTATCGTAGTAGCGTTCGGTGATTTCAGCCGTTTTAGAGACAATATCGCCGACTAGCGAGGGGTTGCCGGCCTTTTTAGCGGATTTAGCTAACGTCCATAGTAAGGAGATTTGTTCATGCGCCTGTGTGCGCGCAATATGAGGGGTATACTGCGGAATAATCGTCATTAAACGTCTTCCACCTCCTTAATAACTTCGATTTCAAACTCTTCGCCTGCTTTACCGGCTTCATACGCGTATTTGAGTAACTCTTTTATTGCGTAACAGTCATGGAAATCCCGGAACAACAATCTATCCTCCGATTCTCCGTCCCTAACGTTAAACATCATTTTACCGTCAATTTCTAACGTCAATCCTGCGCGCATCTCGTCTTCGTCAATCGTTATCTGTCGCTCAACAATAATCATTCGACCGCCTCCAATTCGATTTCTTTCGCTTGCCATTCGTCGTATACTGCTTGTATTCGTTCAGTCGCGCGGGTGACAGTCATCGACACGGCTTCTCGCGTCACGCCCATCGCCGCGCCCGCCCTGGCTTGCGTCATATCAGCGCCGTACACCAGCCGTAACGCCTCGGCCTGCCTTGCGGTCAGCTTAGCGCGTTCGACCGCCACAGCAAGGTCAGCCAGCGCCACGATTGCGTCGACGTCGCCTTTATACTGGCGTTCGGTTAGCGCGTGGTAGGCCTGCAAAGTGGCGCGGGCTTGGCCAGTTTGTTGAAGCGCTGCTTTTGCGGTAGTTGCGGTCATTGCGCCACCTCCGCTAGACGTTGATTTGCGATAGCCACGTAATCGGCGTCGAGTTCAAACGTAATAAATTGGCGGTTAAGTCGTGCGGCTACCGCGGCTGTTGTCCCCGACCCGCAAAACGGATCAAGCACGACGTCGCCTTCGTTTGACGACTTACTTAGTAGAAATTCGATTAAGTCTTCGGGTTTTTCATGCGAGTGACGTAGTTTTTGAGGGGAAATGCGGTCGAACTGCAGGATGTCGGTGTGGCGTTTTCGCCCGCCAACTTCGTTAAGGGTGCGGCGTCCCTTTTGCGCGAATAGGATCGTTTCGTATTGGCCCGCATAACTACCGGCTAAATCACCCATCGACCAGTTATTCTTCATCCACACGAGCGCGTTCTTCATCGTGAAATACTCGGCTAACAGCGGCTGTTGCAAGTGCACACGATCCCACCGCGTAAACCAGTAAACGTGTGAGCCGGGCTTTAGTACGCGGTCGATTTCGGCTATTACCCGACCCAGGAAGTCGGTGTTATCCAACCCATCGCCTGCAATTCCGCCGGTACTTTTTAACACCGAATGCTTACGGTAGTTACTAGAAAAGTCGATGCCGTATGGCGGATCACATACGAGTAAGTCGACACTATGGTCGGGCAGTTGCGCCATTCCTTCGAGGCAGTCTTGCTGGTACACGCGGTTTAATTCAATCGTCAAATTAACGCCTCCCTTTCTATACGTTGCTATTAACGTCCTGCTGCGGTATACTATGCGTAAACAGCACCGGAGGTAATTACGCTATGACTAATCTAAACTCGGCGGGCAACCACGCCCGCATTACGCTACAACCCGTCACCGACGCCGACATGCTGCGCGCGGCCACCGGCGCTATGACGCTGGGCCTCGACCGGTTCGGCCGCCTGCGCCTTGGTAGCGCTGTAACGAATCGCCTCGGTATTTACAAGACGGCAGGCCGCGTCTACGTGTCGGTTGATCCGGTAAACCAAGTCGTGGCCTTGCGCAAGTATGACGAAGTTGAATCTACACCACGCGCTAAGCTGTTTAAAGTCGACAAGCGCGGTTATATAAGCGGCAAGTGGCTATACGCTAAGTTTGCGCTCAACCAGGACGACGGGCCGTGGCGCTTTGAGTCGATAGGCGACGTAGATGCCGACGGACGTAGCTGGCAGGCGTTTAAGCTTGCGACTCGAGCCGAGCAATAGCGAAGTTTAAGTATTCGCGAGCTTTCCGTAAGTCTTCCGTCGGCGTTGCGTGCTTATGCGGCGCGCGGCTGACGTATTTGATAACGACGCCCGCACAATGTGCAACGAAGCCGTCCGTGTAGCCTGCGGTGACTTGTTCGATGTATTCGATAGTTTCAACGCCGCCCTGCGTGTAATGCGCGGGCTTTTTTACGTTGTCGGCGTCATATGCTTCGGCCAGCAGCGCGGCTTGTTCGAGGCTTTGCGCAAGCTGTTCGCCGAAGCTGTCGTTGTGCGGCGGCGTCACTACTTCGAATTCTTCTGCGTATAGCTCGTGACAATTACCGCGAGCATCAAGCGCATCAACGCCGTTACAGTCTTCCCAAACGAGCGCCACTTCGAATGTATCGCATGTCCGATAGCCGGCTTTGGCGACGTCATTAGCGTTAGTGATTCGCACAGTGTCGCCCGGCTTGGCGTCGGTTAGCTTCGGCATGGCGTGTGGCACGGGTTCGAGTACGGCGTTTTTATGCATGTGTATAGACCGGTAATCTCCCGATTTATCGACGAACGCACCGCCTTGTACCGTGAATATGTCGCCTTTATCGTAATCATTCATATAATCGTCCACTTCCATCTGAATCAACTCTCCGTCGCGCGCCACCCGGCCAACCTTCCGATACTTAACGCCTTCATGCTCAATTATTGCGCTCATTTTAACGCCTCCGTTTCCGTAATATAGCTAGTGTCGCCACATAGCGCATATATCGCTTTAGTGAAATCGCTAACTTCGCCGCGTTCGGGTCTGTCGGGGTTGAACGCTGGCATACCGTGCCATACGACAGGGCTTTCTGTGTGTTCGGCAAATGCGTAAGCGTTCGCCCATGTGACCGCCAATAGTTCGGCCGTAGCATCGTTCTGCGGTAGGCGATTCAGCGAGCTATATGTCAAATGGTCGTCGCGGTCATTCTGTACGAAATATGCCGCCTTAGCCTCGCGAGTTAGTACGTCACCGTGCACGACTACTGCGTTCATACCGCGAATCATGAGGTTGAACAGTAAGAACGGCATAGCGCGGTCGCTTAGTTCTTCGACGGTGTAAATGTACCAGCTCGGCTTAAAGTCGAACGGGCTGTGCTGAATGCGGTCGTTTTGCCACTGCGTAATGGTAATGCCACCAGTACCGGCCGCTGGTTCGTAATAAGAGCCGTCGCCTGACGCCGTTTCGCCAACTAAATGCGATAGCAACGTGCTGATGGATCGTGGCGTAAAGTCTTGCTTCTGCGTCTTACGGTCAGCGTGCTCGTCTTGAAAGTAATCCGTAAACCAGTCGTAGGTTACGTCGAATCTATGCGCCTCAAGCATGGCGGTGAACAGTAGCTCGCGGCGGGGTTTGTCGTAGAGGATCGCCATTAGCGCGGCTGGCGCTTGATACGAGTCCGTAATGCCGAGCATTGCGTTTATTTCCTGCGTGGTTGGTTTCGTCATTTTATGCGTGCACCTCCGTTATAATAATCGTTGACATTTGCGCTATTAAGTGGTAAGATTACGTTAATAAATGAAACGGAGCTGATACGGATGAAATTAACTACCGCAATCAAACGCTTAAAGAAAGCCGGCTTTGCAGTCGCAAGTATGAACGACACATGTAATTACGCAGCAGCTATGGCTGGAAGCGCCGACCACATCGAACTTACAACGGACAGCGCGGGCGAAGTATACGGCGTTGAAATCATCATCGCGAACGGCGACCGATCACAATACGGAAATATCACGTGGGCCATCGACAGTTACTAAGTCGGCGGCTTTTTTTATTTGCGCTTACTTAAAGAACGATTCCGTCCACGGCTCGACCGCGACCACTTCGTCTTTCAGGCGTTCAGCTAACGCAGCTATTTCGCCCTGCGCGCCATTGCCAGCCTTGCGCTTAACGTAGAAGTCGAGCAGGCTGCGTAAGTTAGCCGTCATAACTAAGTTGCAGGCGGCTGCTTGCGGTAGGACTGCGCGTGCGTCTTCGGCTGGAATACCGAGAGAGCGCAGTAAGTCGTACGCTTCTTGGCTATCACGCATTACTTTGTCGAATACCTGCGTTACAGATGCGTCAATGCCATGAAGCGGATCAAATTCGTAACGCTTGTCACTTTTCTCTACGCTGTCCGGCGTCACATAATCGAACCCGCCCGACCGATCTGCGCTACCGAACCGCACATAACGCTGGCTCTGAACGCTGAAGCTAAATCCGACTCGGTGCCGTGTGAGCTGCGCCAGTAGCGCTCGGCTGACGCCTTCTACTGCGAAGGTAAACGTTAGGTGCTCGACGGTCGATAAGTGTTTAGATGCGACAATTTGGCGAATCAAGCGGTCGGCTTCCGTGCCTGCTGCGCCGTCAGTCGCTTTGTTGCCGAAGTATTTCGCGCCTTCCTTGGCGACGATTTCAGACGGCTTGTTGGCGCTGTAGCACGTTCGAATTGCGCTCAGTGCGATAGCCTGGCCGCTGGTAAATTCGTCAGTTAGTTCCTCCGAGTCTTTAAACGTGTAGTATATCGAGTTACTGTAGCCTTCGCTTAACTGTGTGTGTGCCATCAGTGTTACGTTCATTTAGCGCCCTCCTTCGGTTGTACCTTCGCGGTAACCGCCGTGCTAATAAACACCAGCGGCAGCAACGCCCATAGGCTTTCGGTTACGTATACTGCTGCGGCTGTCATTGCGCACAGGACGGTGTTGTGAATCGCAAGAAACGTGTAGGCGTTCATAAGGCGTATCCTTCTTTCGCGCTACCGCCGTCCTGCCTTACGTGATTCTCGGCGTTCTTCTCCATATACAAACGGTGAATGTCCGCAGGCTCTAAGCCAACTACGCGCGACAGCGACAGCATAAAGTGCCACATGTCGATAACTTCGCCCCGCAGCGCCGGCTTGTCGATTGGCTTGGCGTTTTTCCACCACTTCCAATTGACCTCGCGGCGGATTTCGTCGAGTTCCGACTCCATTGCGATAGTTAAGCCGATCACCCACTCGTCTACAGATTTATCGACTAGGCGTTCCGTAATGATTCGCGTGTCTAGTTCCGTTTGCTTTGCGTACATTTCAGCGAGTAGGTTGGCGGCTGGTTGCGCCTCTCGGCGCCGTGCTGGCGATGTTGCGACAATACCGTTGCCTAAATTGCGTCGTTCGGTCGGGTTATTCATGCGTCGGCCTCCTTCGTTAATTGCTTACACTACTATCTAGCCGCGAAACCCGTTTTGGGGAATTACGCGAAAATAAAATCCTCGTCACGCAACGCCTCAACTGTCGCTTTCTTATAGCCGTTACCTTTTTGCGAAAAGAAGTCGTGTGATTTCGTCTTCGTCGACAGCCCGTTAATCACGATCGGATTCTGCGCCTCTTCGTCGAAGTGTGCCGCAAAGCCGATGTTACTAAACGCCTTGTTTGCGTTATACCGTAGGAACCGCTTAGCATCGTGCGCCAGCCCAACTTCGCTGTACAAATCGTCCGTATAAACGACTTCATTAGAGTAAAGCTCCCGCAGCAATTCGACTGCCCATTCATGTAGCTCGGTTTGTACAGCGTCCGGCTGACGGTTGTAGATTTCCTGCGCCAACAGGCCGACATAAACGCCGTGAATCGACTCGTCGCGAATAATCAAGTTGATAATTTCTCCGCTGTTCGTCAAGCGACCTTGCCCCGCTAATAGCAACGGGTAATAAAAGCCGCTATAAAATAGGAAGCTTTCGAGCATGACCGACGCAACCAACGCTTTGTATAACGACATCTCACCGTCGTTTATTTCGGCATAGTATCGGTCTATTAGCGCCGCCTTGCGCTGTAGCTGCGGGTTAGTTTCAACCCAGTTGAACGTTGCGCTGATTTCCGATGTAGTGGCAAGCGTCAGATAGATATTCGAGTAGGATTTCGCATGTACGGCGTTCTCCATCATCGCCATAAACGTCAGCACGGCCTTGCGTTGGTGACCTTCAATGGCATCGCTGATTGCCGTCATACCGTTGTTTCCTTGTACCGTGTCGAGCAAAGTCAGCCCGCCAAGCACACGCATGTAGGTCGTTTGCTCGGCGTGTGACATCGACTTCCAGACTAGCAAATCGCCGTTTAACGCAATTTCCTCCGGCAGCCAAAATTGCTTGACGTTTTGCTCGTAAAACAACTGCGTAAAGTTATCGTCTTTTTGCGACCAGTTCGCCGCGGTGTATGTCTGCGTCATGTGAGCGCCCCTTTCGATTAGACCGTGCAGGATAGACAATCGTCTTGCGTCGTATCTTTCGTACGTGCGTAGTACAGCGTTTTAATACCTTTGTGGTGTGCGTATAAGTCAATGCGGTTAATGTCGCGGGTGGTCACGGTGTCGCGTAGGAACAACGTAAAGCTAATGCCCTGATCGACGTGACGCTGAATTGTCGCAATCAAATCGACGACTTTAAACATATCCATGTCATACGCTTCTTTATATAAGAACCACGTTTTAGGCGACAGGCCGGGCATCGGATAGTACGTCTTCGAATTTCCGTATGTGCGTTCTTCGATGCGTTCCATTATCGGCATCACACTCGCGGTCGCCGATTGCACGTAGCTGATCGAGCCGGTTGGAGCAATTGCAAGGCGGTATGAGTGATATAAACCGTGGTCAATGATATCGTCGGCGAGCGCCATCCAATCGGCCAGCGTCGGCAACTCAACGTCTGCAAACAGCGCTGCTACTTTTGGTGTCTGCGGTAGGAAGCCGGTTTCGAGATCGTAGTAGTCGGCGAAGTATGTGCCGTCTGAGTAGGCGCTCTCTTTAAAGCCACGGAATGTCTCACCGGTGTCGCGCGCTATTTCCATCGAACGTCGCAGCGTGTGAAAGTTAACCGCCGCAAAGAATACGTTAGCGAAGTCGATAGCTTCGGCGGACTCATACGCAATGCCGTTTTGCGCCAGGTAGCCGTGCAGGTTCATTGCGCCCAAGCCGATCGAACGCATTTCGCGGTTAGCTTTCGCAACTGCTGGCGCGTTGGTTACGTTTGTGAAGTCGACAACTCGCGTTAAGGCGTCTACAGATAAGCCAACGCTATCGCCGATTGTTTTATGGCGCATGACGTTCGCAATGTTCAGCGAGCCAAGGTTGCAGGAAATGTCATAGCCGAGCACGTCCTCTTCGCCGTAGTCGGTGTACGACGAAACTTCCGACCGCTGCAAAATTTCGCTACAAAGATTCGAAAACTTCACCGTACCTTCTAGCGCGTGCACTTTATTCACGTTGCCGGCGAACATGATATAAGGATAGCCGGATTCAAGACGTACCGACGCAAGCTTTTCGAGCAGCTGACGCGGTTTAATAACGTCCTTGCGAACGCGCGGATCATCAACCAATACGTCGTACATTTCATCCATATCCATTTCGTCGAGGTGCTGGCCGTATGCTTTATAAACGGTATGCGGGTAGAAAACGTATGCCGTGCGATCCTCGCGCGCTAACTCGATAAACTTATCAGGAATAACCACGCCAATGCTCAACGTCTTCACGCGCACGTCGTCGTCAGCGCTAATCTTCTTCGTGTCCAAGAACGCGTGTATATCGGCATGAAACACCGTCAAGTACGCCGCGCCGCTACCGGGCCGCTGGCCTTGCTGATCTGCGTAGCGGAAAGCGTTATCGAGCATCTTCATAACGCCGACGACGCCTTTCGTGACGTTTTCGATACCTTTAATCGACTCGCCTTTTGCGCGAACTTTCGATAGGTTCAACGCAACTCCACCGCCTATTTTCGACAATTGCTTCGCGGTCGATTCCGCCATATTGATATCGTTCAAACTGTCGCCAACTTCGAGTAGGAAGCACGACACTAATTCGCCGCGCCGCTGTCGACCTGCGTTGAGGAATGTCGGCGTGGCCGGTTGGAACTCCTGACGCATCATTAGGCCGGCATAGTCGAGCGCTTTGGCTGCGTCGCCATTGCCGAAGAACAACGCCACGATTGCCACGCGATCTTCGTAACGTTCGAGTATCTTCGCGCCGTCGTTCGTCTTCAGCGCATAGTCGTTGTAAAACTTAAACGCCGACATGAACGATTGAAAGCGGAACTTGTAGCTGTACGCTGCCTGGTAAACGGCTTTGATTTCGTCGAATGTGTAGCGATCGAGCACGTCGGCTTCGTAGTAGTCGTTTTCGAGCAGGTAGTCGAGTTTTTCGCGCAGGGAGTGGAAAAATACGGTGTTTTGATTAACGTAGTCTAGGAAGTAGGAGTTTGCGGCTGCAGCGTCTTTGCCGAATTGAATCGTGCCCTCGGCATCGCGGGTCATTATTGCGTTGTTCAGTTCGACGTACTTTGGCGTATTACTCAATTAATCGCATCCTTTCGATTATCGTTCGTATGTCCGTGGCTGTGCCAGCTAGTTCGATTTTGCGTAGTAGTGGTACGTTGTAGCGAGCGGCTAATATGTCGCCAGCCTTGCCGAAGTTTGCGCCCCAGTTTCGGTTACCACTAACGACTATGCCTCGCAGGTTGGCGCGATTAGACTGAAGCCATTCGTCGACGCCAGCGGGTACTTCGCCAAAGCCAATCGTGTAGGTCACGAATATAAACGGCTCGGCTGCAGCAGACTGTGCGGTAAACTCAACGGCTGGCTCGCCCAGCGATGCGACAAACCGCCGTACGTTGCCGGTCAGCGATGCGTAAACTACGAGCATTACAGCTCACCGCGAAGGGCGTTCGCCTGGTCGTTCAGTGTCGCCAACTGCGTTTTTATTTCACTGCGGCGCTCGTCGACGCGGGCTAAGTCGTAGCGCAGTTCGGCCTTGCGTTCTTCGACGTATACGAGCGCTTGTGCAGGCGTTAGGCTCAATCGTCGCCACCAACCTGACGTTCAGCCACGACGTACGCCGCAATGCCGACGAGAATATAGACGAGGTATTGGTCGCTGCTTAGTACGGTGAATGCGTCAGCCAGCGCGGCTACTAAGTGCAGCGCAATAATGATAGCGAACGCTAGTAAGTACGTTTTCATTTAATCGCCCCATTTCGTATTAGATACGCAAGCCCAACCGCAGCCGCGTCACTTTGATCGTCATTTTCGAACGTGCCAGCGTACCCAGTCCAGCGGCGCACTGCGTCGGCCACTTCGTCTTTGTCGGCGCTGCCCTTGCCGGCGACTATTAGCTTCACCTTCGATGGCGTCGGGCCGAGCGTCGCGCGTTTGCCGGGTTCGACCCACGGCGTAAACTGAACGTCGAACTTTTCGCAAGCACGTTGTATGCCCGACCAGGCGGCGAACACCGGATAGTTTTGCGCCGACGTGCGCCCGTTGAAATCTTCGCGAGTGCAGGCGTCAAAGCCGTGCTTGCCAACGTGTTCGGCGATAAATAGCGTGGCCCACGACTCGATAATGTCGGCGCGCAAGCCGTGGTCGCGTTTGGCGTCTTGGCGGATGCTACTTAATGCGGTAATGCGCGCTTTGCCGGCTTTAACTTCGATAACAGCGGCGCCCGGCGACGTCATGCTTATGTCGAAGGCCAATACGCGCGTCATTTCGCAGCCTCTCGAACTTCACGGAAGAACTCATACGTATCGAATACGCCTTGCTTCTTCCATTCCGGCAGCCCTGACTTCATAACCCGCTTAGTCTGTGCTTTGATGTCTTCGAATTCATCGTCTGATAACGATTCGGCGATAGCTTGGCGGTAATCATTAAAGCGCATCGCGAACAGGTCAACTGGCGGTGCCTCTTTAGTGCGCCAAGCTTTCGTCACGCGGGCGAACTTACTTTTAACGTTATCGCGCATATCATCCGTGATATGGACGCCATAAATCTTATTGCGGGAAATCGTATGCTTAAACCAATCGACGCCATACGTTAAGTGATACAGAACGACAACGTAGTCAAGTCCGTACATATCCGAGTAGCAAACCGTCTGCAGCACGTGATCTTCTTTCGCTTCCTTGTGGGCCTTAAACGCCGACCAACCTTTTTGGAACGACTTAACTTCGAGTCCTACACGTAGGATTTCGCCATCGTCCGTGACATATTCGAGAATACCATCAGGCAAGCCGTGGATTGCGAACTTCTCGCCGTCATGTTCGACTTCGTGCATCGCCTTTTTAAAATGTTCAAATGCCGGTTCATTGCGTTCGGTACGCTCGAATTTAAAGCGAGGCTCTTTACCTGTAAGTTTCTTGAAGTGGCGTTCCGCAAGCATTATCTCGCGCTGAATATAACCGCCCACACTTCCGCCAAGACCGACCCAATCACGCTGGTTAATCGTCCATTCGCGCTCGTCCTTCTTCGATTTAATCGACTTTTGATACAGCTCACGCTCAGACTTACCAGCACTACTAGGCCCAAACGTAGGGCGAGGCGTTCCGTCGGGCGCTGTCTTCCAGTTAAAGTAACCCCACTTCGCTTGTTCGCGCAGTATTCGCGCATACTGTTCGTAAAATTCAGCGTCCATCTTATCGTCGTATGGTTGGTCGTATTTGTGAAACTCGTCAAGGTAATCGGATAAGTCTTTCGCGATTTGTTCCGCCATTTGCTGACTCAATTGACCACATCCTCATTTATAATATTTAAGTTCGCGTATTCACCAAACATGTCGACTGCCCAGAAGTTATACATACGAGCTGCGTCATTCTTCGATTCGAATATCCCTAAGTAAATAGATTTATCATCTTTACGGATGTTAGCAACCCACTTACTTCTAGCTTTCGAAAAGTAGACACCTTTGTATCCACTCTTATTATTCTTTCTGTTGACGGGCATGTTCCGATTATTCTCGGCTTTAGTGCATAAGCGTAGATTCTGTTTGCGGTTATCTAGAGGAATTCTGTTTATATGATCCGTTACCAAATGAGCTGGCGCGTTCATAATTAAGCGGTGTAGTAGTAGAGGTTTTTTGATTCCGTCGACGTAATGTCGAGAAACGGCGTATCCTATTGAAGAGGAAAAGCACCATTTATATTTACTAACTAACGCGTAATCTTCAGCGTCAATGATAGCAACTTTACCTTGCGTTAGAGGTATTTCAATCGTCATTAAACGTCCTCCTTAGCGGCCTTAACCGCGTCTAATATCTCCGTCGTCGATACCAATCCGTTTAGCCGTCCAACTTCGTATCCGTTGCGTTCTAGCACCAACACCGGCACGCTCGATAAGTTATAACGCTCAACTAACGCAGGATCGTCGGCAATGTCGTGTTCAGCTACGTTAACGTCCAGCGCCAGTAGGTCGACGGCGATGCTCTCAAGGTAATTCGTCAGCACGGCGCATGGCCGGCAGTTTGGTTTCGATATCTTGCGTAGGGTTAGTTGCGTCATGAGATCGCCTCCTTCGATTTGCGTTGCTTAAACCATTCGTCGACCGGCACGCCTTCGCCCCATCTTCTCGCCACCTCGATGTCTGTACCGTTAGGCACGTCGCCGAATTGATACGAGTCAATCATTACCGCCTCATACGCTGCAATATCGGCCGGCGTAAAGTCTTCCGGCATCAATACGAGCATTTCATCGTGAATGGTCGCATATAACCGCCATCCGCGTTCCTGACAAAGCCGGTGCAAGTTAATGAGCGTTGTCTTCGTCTGAATCGCTGACTCGCCTTGTATTTGTGCGTTGGGGCCCTGACGTAGTGCTCGCTGTACTTCCGGCACATATCCCGTCGTTTTGCGCTTGGCTTCAGGTAGTCGGCGCTTGCGTTTGCCGTCGCCGATCCATACATAGCCGTTGCGTTTTGCGAAGGTCTGCGTTTCCTTAATCCATGCGTCAATTGCGGGGTATGATACGAAGAAGTCTGCGAGGAACTTGCGTGCTTCGTCCATCGTAATTTTTAGCGAGGATGACAGCGTGCCGCTTCCCATACCGTATAGAACGGCGAGCATTACGACTTTCATTGTCTTGCGTTCCACAGTATCGCTGCCGTCGGGGTTCTTGTAACATTCGTCGTACGGCTTTTTAAAGTGCTTAGCGGCTAGCAATGCGTAAGGATCAACGCCGTCGGCGAATGCGTCTATCAGAACCGGCTCGCGCGATTTGTTGGCGGCACAACGGATTTCCTGCGCTTTAAAATCGGCGCCCACGATAACATAACCGTCAGGTGCTACGAATAGCTTGCGTGCGTCATACGGCTGATTCTGCAAGTTAACCCCGTTACCACCGCTACTGAAGCGCCCTGTCACCGTGCCGTTAGCGTTGAACCTTGCGTGTAGCTTACCTGTCACCGGATGAATCTTTTCGGGCAATACGCTGATATACGTCGAGTACAGCTTCGTCAGCTCTTTGTACTTGAGCAGGTTGGCGATTATCGGATACTTGGCGCCCAACGGCTTCAGCACGCGCTTGGCGTCGGTTGATTCGAGCTTTTGTCCGGTTACGCGTTCGAGCGCTTCTTTGAGCTGCGGCGGCGAGTTAAGGTTGATACCGCCTAACGCGTCATGTAGTTCGCCTTCCAGCCGCGCAATGTCGGCCTGCATCGTAATGCCGTATTCGCGGGCATACTTGACGTCGATGTCGAAGCCTGTGCGTTCCATCGCAATAACCGCCTCGATCAGCGGCACCTCAACCGTCAGATAGTAATCGAGCACTTTCGGCATCTTGGCGAGGTGCAGGCGTTGAAACTCGTACAGGCGCCAGGTAATGTCGGTATCTTTAGCGCCGTATACAAGCGCAATGTCCAGCGGAACGTCGGCAAACTGAGCGCCCTTACCGAACAACTCAGCGAAAGTATCGCTAGGCTCGCCGAGGTAATTCGTAGCCAGGCGTTTCAGCGCGAATGACGGCTCGTTTTCGTTGAGCAGCGCCATAGCCGGCTGTGTATCCCACGCCAAGCCGCGCAGCTCGATGCCGTGACGCTTGAACATGTTAATGTCGTAAATGGCGTTATGGAATACCTTGCCGACGGCTGCGTCTTCGAGTAGCGGCTTCAACGCGGCCAGCACAACGTCAGCCGGTAGCACGCGCTCGTCTTTCGTCGGTGTACACGGAATGTAATAGTGGCGATCGGTGCTTGGCGTTGTAATAGATACGCCGACAATAACGTCGACAAACACGTCTAGCCCCGTTGTTTCCGTATCGACCGCTATAACTGACTCGGCAAATGCGTCGCGAATTACGTTGGCAAGCGTTTGTTCATCGAGCACCAGCACGTAATTCGCCGGCGTGCCCTCGACCATTGCCGCCAACTTCGACTCACGTTGCAACGCCGCTAACTCCTTATACATACGCAGCGCTTCCGCCTTGCTGAACCTTTTACCTGCGCTAGTCGGGGCGCGGCCTAACTGACCGCCGGCCATTGCGTCGCGCACCGCCAGTAACTTCGCCTGATCGGGTGCGGCGTTCTTCATCGCCAATATACGCAGCCATGCTTCGTCGAGCGATTCAACGTGCGCCGTGCGCTTGACGGCCGCAGCTTGCAAACGGTCGTTGCTTGCGTCATTTAACGTTAGTTTGAGTTCCATCGTGTGCCGCCTCCGCTTCCGGTGTAGTTGCGTTTATGTTATGCGCGGTCGAAACGGTCTTCGACGGGCGTTAGTAATTCGACGTTACTAACGCGCTCAGTAGTTACTCCGTATGGGCCAGCGACAAGCTTTACGAAACCGACTTGCGGTACCTGCGATACTTCTCGTAGTTGGCCGTTGGTAGAGGCACCTCCGAGGTATCGCACGATGTCGCCCGCCTTAAACTCGTTCACCTTGCGCCCAATTTCGTCCCAGCGTTCGGCTTCGGCGACTGACTCTTGTGCGGCGGCTTTGTCAGCGTCGGTTACGCGCTCAAGTTGCGCTGGCATAAAGTAATCGTGGTCACTACCGTCCAACGCATCGACGCGGTATTCACCATCGCGGTCAGGCCCGTTGCTAATTTCGCCTAGTGCGACGATGTCAACTCCGCCGAAACGACCGGCTGACATAGGGCGAACGTAATCGCCTACGCTGAATTTCGGCGCCTTTGCTGCGGCTACTTCTGCGTCGGTTGCTTTGACGAGGTCTTCGGCATCGAACAACTCCTTCTCACCATCGGTTACACGCTTCACGCGGAAGTCAAACGCCATTGCGCAAGATTCGATTTCAACGATGTTTCCGATTGTCAGATTTTGAACGGCGGTCTTCCCTCCGATAATTCGCACATAGTCGCCAACCTTCAGCGGCGCGTCTTCGGCTTGTTTCGGCGCTTCACCTACGATTACGAAATTATCTCCCTCGTCATACACGTGGTAAGTGCTGACGTTGTAAGTAACGCCATCATCGTCTAATACTACGAAGTCACCGTCTTCATCGGTATCGACAACCTTATACTCGCGGTTTTCCGTGAATGTGCTACACCCTTCTGCTACGTATTTCAGCGTCATACCTACCGCAAGCTCGTCGTAACTTATAATTGGACGTGTGACTTGCGTTGGTGCCTCGGACGCCGCGACTTTCGATAACTCCACCCATTCCGAGATAGTACCTTCGAATGTTGATCCGTCTGCCATCGTGATTTTCGCCATTTATAACGCCCCATTTCGTCTGATTTATAATCGGTGTGTATAGTGCTTCGCGTAAAATGCGATAATCTCTTCCGCGTTGTCATCCGCCCAGTCGTTGAAGCAGCTACGGCTACACCAAACGGCGTCGGTGCGCTCGTCGGCGATATACGGATTGCCTGTCGTAATACCACGTTCACAATTTGCGCATTCGTCGTTCACATCGCCACCTCCGCTTGGTGCAACGTCGCACGGTCGAGGTTCAGCGGCAACTCCGTCCATTCCTTGCCGGCGCCCGACTGCGGGCCCCAGTATTCCGTTATTTCGCGGTTAGCAAACGTCCAGACTTTCGGCCCTTCGCCATCGCCGACCAATACACCGATAAACAAATCGGCGTCTGACTTGGTGTAGACGCTGCCGTTCGACTTCTTGCCGGGCACCTTGTATTCGCCGCGGCGGTCTTCGCGTACATGAATTGTCTTACACTGAAACGTTCGCCACTCGTCTGTTACCGGATGTCGCGCCTGAATGTCGTGCGCCTCACTGGCGTCGCATGAGCCAACGGACTTCCATCCGTTAGCGTGCAACGCAGCTCTCGCAATCAATTCGGCATACGCGCCGATTACGTTGAATTTATGCGCCATTAGAAGTTCTCCGTTGGGTCGGGCGCAAATGGCGGTGATTGATCGTCTGCAGGCGCCTTGCTCAGTCCGATCAGCGCCGGGTCAAAGCCAGCCTTGACGAGGTTTTCGACTTGCTCGGCGTCGTCAGCTTCGTACAGCAAGCCGTCAAACAGCGTCATATCAAACGCAGCGCCTTCGAGTTTGGCGAAGTTAGCGCGTTCAGCATCGTCGAGGTCTTCATCAAGATCGAAAATAACGGACAGCATGACGGTGGTCGATGTGCCTGCGCCTTGCTTCGACAGCTCGAACGCCACCTTGTCGAGTTTCTTGACGTTCTTGGTGATAACCGCCATGACGCCTTGCGCTTGTTTCTTCGACAAGTCGACGATGATCGGTTCGCCAGTCGCTAGGTCAGCGAAGCCAAGCGCATAACGTTCCTTGGCGCGGTATTTCGACGCCTCAATTGCGTACTTGTCGGCGCTGGCTGCATCGCCTGCGTCTTCCGCTTTAAACTTGAGGTCTTGGTAGTATTTCGACGCGAGGTCGAACGGCGTTAAGTTGGATTCCGCAAAGCCGCGGGCGTTCTTAGTAGACGGGTTTTTAGCGGTGAAGGAGTTGAGTACCTTGAAGATGCCGTACGAGTAGAAGCGGATAAGATTGTCGGTGCCTTGCACGCGGACTTTATACGAAGTGTTCGATTTCAGCGGTGCGAATTCCGCGCCACCTGACGAGCCGCCCTCGTTTACTGCGTTTAATGAATTTAATGCGTCTGCCCCTGAAGTATATTGACTCAATCAAATCGTCCCCTTTTCGGTTTAATGTGCGGTACACCGTGCGCTTCCTAACGTCGTGCACAACGTCAGCTTGCGGGGTCAGCGTCCGCTAACGGTTACTTACGGCAGGGCGGCGGGCCTGCATCTCTGGTAACTAGGCTCCGTGGCTTTATCGGGTGCCAGCCTTAGCGTTGTATTAATAACCTAGCGCGTGAGGAACCTTTCTCACCTCGTAAGTAACCGTTAGCCGACGTTGAGCCGGCTCGTTATTGGAGGGAACAGCACCTCGTCGGTGATTACCGTACTCACCTACTGTGCGGCTGTGCAAAGCCATGTCGTCACGACGCTAAAGAGCGCCCGTTCGGAATTATTTTTAACCTTTCCTAGCCGATTCTAGGCGAAGGCCCTGACGCGGGGCAGGCGACATATCGCTATCGCAAGTTTCAATGCACTACTGGATTTCGCTAACATAGGCCTGCGCGGTGTTTACCCACGCGAGGTCGGCGTAATAGCGATGGTCGGCGGTCAACTACCCGCCAATTCAAGCGCCCGAAGTGCGCGCAGGCTACTCGTTACTATGCGTTAGCAGAGGCGGAACCGTGGGCCACACGATTCTAAGGCGCATTACTAGGCTATAACTTTCGCCATCTTCGGAGTCGTTCGCGATGCCGTTTATATCTGGCGGGAAGGAAAGGGGGCGTTACCACCCTTGCGAAGGAATCCGTGTTTGCAACGAACCCCTTCGTACTACTCTTTTATGGAGTCAACGTCAAAGACGCATTATCCAACCTTCCTCTTTCTGGAGCCTTATATGAACGACACGACATTACGCTTGAATTGGCGGTCAGTCGCCCCGCCGTGGACGCCTTCGATAACAGCCTTGGTGCCGGTTGGCGTTACTTGGTTCGCTGCGTCCGCCGCGATTGCAACGGCCGCTACTACTATCGAAGGCATTCACGGCAAGGCAAGCGTCTAGCTTGACGGGCGACGGTTAGGTCGCCGTGTGTTTGCACATACTCCGTAAAACCATCTTTTCCGGCAGGTAAATACGAACGCTTGCGACCTCAACGTAAGATATGCCGATTAAGTCGTTCCAATTTAGCGACACAGTTCCGGGCTTTCCGCACCAGTTATATTCCAACGCATAATCCGTGATTGAGATAATATTGAAACCGCTTGGTATTACCGACATCGTTTTCATACGCTCACCACGCCATACATGCGAGCTGCTCTACGCTCAGTTTCCAACACTTCGTCAGCCCGGCGCTGGTCTAACGTCAACCGGTCGAGCGCCGCTTGTACTAGCGCAATCTTCCGATCAATCTGCGTCTGTGCCACCGGCGATTTCGCCAGGCGTTGGTTCAGCCGTAACTGCGCCACTGCGACGTCTTTTCTCGCGCGTTCGATGTTAATAGCGCGGGTCTGCTTGCGGTGTACTGCGATTGCTTGCGTTAACTGGCGTTGAACCAGCGCGCGCACTTTATCGTGCACCGGCAGGTCGTCTTGCATCGGCGTGACGGAAATAGTCGTAGCTGCGTTTTCTGATACGATGATACGAGCGTCGGCTGATTCGTAAATTAACCGACCGGCTGGCCGCGACATAACGTAGGTAGCTTTCGCCATTTCTGCGATAATCCACGCGTGTACATTTGATTTCTCAACGCCGAAGCGAATGTTTACCTGATCGACTGCGTGTGTGGACGGTGTGTAACGTGCTGGCGTAGTTTTGGCGTTTGTCATGCGATACGCACCGCCTTTAGCGTGTGGGCGTAGTCGGCGTGATCGTCGTCGGCGTTGTAGCAACCGTTGTAGTTAAAGTCGACGTCGCCACGCGCCTGAACGAACGTGTGTTTGTCGGTCGATAGTAGCGTTTTTTGCGTTTGGCCGCCGCGTTGTTTCAATTGAGACGCCGTTGTGTATAATGAAAATAGGGACGTTTTCATAGCGGTTCCTCCTTATGCGCCAGTGGCGCGTATTGGGTTAAGCGGTAATGTATTCGTTTAATGAAACGTGTTGGCTGCCCGCCGATATCTTTCTGATGCGATTCTGAACCGTTTTATGTTCGACTCCGAGAAGCTTGCCGGCTTCGCGGAAAGAGAAAGTTTTCGTTGATGCGAACGCTGCAAGGGCTTGCCGGCTCTTGTCGTTCGTGCTATCGGTTAAATTCCGGAGTAGCTCGCGCTGCTCTTTTTTTATTGCCGCAAGTTCCGGCTCGTTACCCGTCGACGTTGCCGCGTCTTCGGAGAATTCACTGTCTCTTGTAGCCTGACGTAGTTGCTTGCGTCCTAAGTCTCTAACGTAGAACTTTACGAGTTTTATTAGGAATGGTTCGAAGCCGCCTGCCAAGTCGTATGCGGTGATCGCTTTGTAAAGTGCGATGTTCGCTTCGGACTCGGCTTCCGCCTGATCGACGCCATAGTAGCGTGCCCGGCTTCGTGCAATTGCGAATGCTTTGTCGCTGTACTGCATGTAAACTTCGTTAAAGGCTATCTCGCAGCCTTGCGTTTGATATTCGCTTATTAAGATGTCAGTTGTTTTCAATTCATTACCTCCTGTTTTTGTTTTACAATACTATCTAGCCGCCGATACCCTTAGTGGGGAATTTATTTCATATTCTTTTTTAAATGTTTTTTATTTCCTAATTTATTATATTCAGAGTATACACCGGCAATCACGTAAAAATGGGAAAAGTGAGAAAATAAACTTCTGATGCAAAAGTTCACCTTCTTGAACATTGCGGATATCCTTTTGGACACAAAAAAAGCGACCCTCCGCTAGGAGGGCCGCCGTGTATATTAGTATTTATCAACCGCCATTTCCGCCTGGATCTTTAGCTGACGTATTGAACTCTGTTTCTTTCTCTTCAATAGAAGCAGTCTGTTCGTCCTGCTGTACGAATGACGCTCCAAGTGGCGCTAGCACCAATGCCGATACGATAAGTAGTTTTGCGATTAATTTTTTCATGAATGAATTCCCCCTACGCTGTTTTTGAGTTAATAGAATTTGTATATGCGGTTTTAATTCCAACCGCCTGAATAAACTTTATTGGCAACGCAGCAAAGAAGTTGTTTCCCTTTAGGCGATACTCCATCGCAGACATAAGCAATAACGCATCGTCGGCGAATACTAAGCCTTTAACGAATAAGTCGAACGCGCTCATTCCCAATGACAGCGCTATTGTTTGTGCCTGCTCGACGTCTCCCTGTACGAAACATTCGTGTGCTCTTGCGCTATCCGCCAACTCACTACCTTGCGGCAATTCTTTCCGCCAGTAGTTATGTAAAAACGCAATGTCGTCTCGTTCGATTGCTACGGCGCGATCATGCCGCCCTAGCCGACGCCAGCCTTCGATACTCCGATTAAAGTGCATCAGCGCCTTGTCGAAGTCCTCGAACAGATACGACACACCCGTTGTATATTCGTTGTTGATTAGCGTAATCGGCCCCGTCAAACAGTTTCCACGGATCGTATTCGCATAGAATCGGCATTTCTTCGGATCGTTCTTACGGAACAAGTACGCGTTGGTCATTAATTCGGCGATATAATTGCGAATCGACCTACGTAGAAAGTCGCTTTTGATTTCGGTGGCAGACAATTCCGCATCTGCGAGGAAATTAAAGAGGTGGTTGAAGTCGCCCTCGGTGTAGCTTCCCTGCGCGAATAACGCAGTCTTCAACGCATTGAATTCCGGCGAGTCAAAGTTTAAGGCGAATATCGACGATACCATATTGAATCCGACGACTTCTCCACGCTTATGCAACGCCAATGCTTCTATTAGTTTATACCACGCGATGTTGGCCTTGTGCGTCTTCGGTATTGCTTGGCCCAACTCCTCCATTTCTTCGTACATGCCATTATTCACAAGGTATAGCAGCGCCACTTTGACATTGGCCGGCTTTGGTGCATGGATTAAGTCGTCGACTAGTAGGAGTACGATTTCCTTTTCGTCTGCTGGGGCGACGTATCGCGTTACACTAAGTACGTCGCACAGCGTTAATTCAGCTTTGCCTGCGAAAAACTTAGAAATCAAGGTGCGGTCGATTCCAGTGTGTTGGGCGATGTCTTTATACGTAGTGGTTGTGGCGCTTGTTTGCATCGCTTGTTCTATGATAGTTTGTACATTCAAAGTAATGACCCCCGACTAAAAGTTTTCCGTGACTTTATCTGTGTTTTATGGCTTAATTAGATAGTAGCATTATATGTTCAATAAGTCGAACATTTTTTATAATAATTTACATTTAAGGAGGTATAAGTTGTGATAACATACGAGCCATTGAAACGCACGCTGCTCGAAAAGGGTTGGAATATTAGCGATTTACGAAAGCACGGCGTACATCCGACGATTGTCGCGGCGATTAACCGCAATGAGTTACTGACGTTGATGCAAATCGAACGTATCTGCACGGTGCTCGACGTGCCAATCGAAAAGGTTGTGCAAGTAATCCGAGCGAAGGAGTGATCCGCAATTGGAACGCGTGGGCCGCTGTCTCTTACAACGACGCCTGGACGAGCGCAAACTTTCTCGGCGAGAGTTTTCGCAACGTACCGGCTTGTCTGAGCAGCGTATATCCGACATCGCTCGCAAACGGTTCGTCTTGACGCTGCCAAACGCCCGCTTTATTGCGCAGGTGCTCGGCTGCACGATCGACGACCTATACGAGTGGCTGCCGTCGGGCGAGGATTAAACCCCTCGCGGCCACCCTTACGTGGGTTCACGTAGCGAACGAGCGTTCTACGTAAGTTTAGCGACTTAGGGGTCGGAAGTCTACTAAATTCCGCCAGTCTTCCGGACTGTTTTTTCGCCGTTATTTTCCTTCGCAAGCCATTTCCGTAGTCCTTTAGTCACATCCGAAGTTAAACACGGGCGTTATTTCGGTGTAACTCAGCGCCCGCAACGCCGCAACACCCGCCTCATTCGCGTCTTTCGGCGCACCTTCACAATTCCGCCACACTGGCGCCAGTAATCGCACATGGCCGCCCAACAACCGTGTGACCTCCGCGTTCAACTTAGCGCCCGCCTTGTCGTTATCGCCGCCGAGTATCAAAACCTCGATAGTCGATCGCTTAATGATGTCCGCCTGTTGCTGCGTAAACGTCACGCCCCCAACCGCAAGCCCCGCAATGCCCGCCGACTGCCACGTCATGGCGTCGAATTCAGCCTCGCATAATACCGCCCGTTTGATGCCGCGTTTATATACGATGTCGGCGCCCCATACTAACGACCGCAGTGAACGCCCACCTTTCGCATACCAAAACGTCTTGCCGAACACCTGGCGATACTTAACGTTAGCCAAACGCCCTTGCGGATCGCGCCAGCCGATAACCACCGCCTGGCTACCAGCGTCATAGCCGACGCCGTTCAACGCTGTAACAGCCGGATGAATGCCGCGCTTTGCCAAGTAGTCAGCGCCGCGCTGGGCTAACGGTGGCACTACCGCCTCGTCGAGCACAACCAGCGGCTGCTTGGCGCGGTAACGGTTCAAGTCGAGCGTTAGTTCGTCGTCATAGCCGAAGCCGCCATACGTCGCCAGCAAGTAGTCTTCGGTGTCGACCGTCGGCTCGTCGCGCAGAAACGCCAGCAGCTTGACGAAATTACCTTTGGCGAAGTCTGCGTCGTAAAAGCCTGCGTCCGACCAGCCGCCCGAATCGAGGTTGGCGAAGAAGCTCGGCGTTTGGTCATGGCGGAATGGTGAGCCGGCTAACAGCTTGTCGGCAGTCCAGCGCGGGCGCGTCCACTCGTATTGTTCGAGTTCGGCGGTAATGTCGACGTCGATTTGCTGTTGGCGTACGTTGATTAACGGCATAGCGGCGTGCTCCTTTCTACTTAAGCTAGCGGCGCGCTTAAATGTTCAATATTTCGCAGGCTTTACGTAATTGATCCACTGTGAATGAAACACCGCTTCCACTGGAATAACTGCCAAATGTCGTACGTAACTTATCATAAAGCTGCTCTTTCTCCAATATTTCCAAAAGCAATTCTTCATTTTCGAATAATTGGTAGTTTGCGGAATAATCCGATTTGTCGTAACCTGAGCTGGTGTCGAATTGTATCCCATCAACTGTTATATACTTACGACCTACCTTCTGCACCGTGCCTAATACATATGACATCTCTCCTTTTTCTGCGTGTCTAGCGCGATTCCCTTGAAGACGTAATGCGACAGACTGCCCTACCTCGAAATCCTTTTTACTCAATTCTCGCATTGCCATACTACCATTCCTCCATTCTTTTACAACATTATAACACGCAATAAACTACGCGCAATATAACGCACTTAAAACCCGAACTGATCCGGCGCAACTACCGCCTCTTTAATCACGCCAACTTGCGGCAGGAACACGATTTCGCAAACCTCGTCCTCGCCGCCGTCGCGCCCTTTGTTCAAGCCGATAATGCCGCGCGACTCTTTGTACATCGTATCGACCGCAATCAGTACCGCCGCGTCCTGCAGCAACGCCTTGGTCTTCGATACTTCTTTCCGTTTCGGCAACGCAAGCTCACGCGTCCCTTCGTCGTTCAACACTTCGTCCGTTTCGTCTGCCTGCGTTATGGCGAACATTACCACGTCGAGGCTGCCCGTCAGCCGGCGCAATCCTTTCGACGTATTGGCCGCATCGCCGCCGCTGGTCTTCGACGTGTTGACCTCGTAGTCCATATAATAGAACGGATCAACCAACACAACGTCGGCCTTCGTGTTAATGGCGTCGGCTTCAAGCGCGCTCAGGTGGCGATCGGTAAAGTTATCGTCGTCGACGCCGCGCAGTATAATATTGCCGGGTAGTATGTCGTTAATTTCGTCCAGGAACGCCATAAACTTCGCCTCGAAATCGTCGGCAAACTCGCCTTTGCGCATGTCGCGCGAATTGAACCCAGCGTCGAAGTTCACGCCGTCGAGGGCCGCCATGACCACGCCGGTGCGGGCGCTAATATACGTGTACAGCCGCACCATGCCTTCGAACCAGCCCATTTCCATCAACCACACGAGGCAGGTTGCGCCTTGGAACGCTAACTCAACCATTTCGTCGAGCGCTACTGCCGACTTGCCGCGACCCGATCGGCCGTATATGACGTACATGTTCGACGAAGCATAGCCGCCGGCGCCGTCGTTGATAATCGAATACTTCGACCGCCAGTAACGGCTCGACTCGCCTGCTTTGCGTTTAGCATATTCGGCGCGAAATACGTCGTTGTCGTCTTTAACGCTTAGGCCGACTTTGGCGCTGGTTGTCGTCGATCGCTTCAGCTCCGCCACCTTGTCTTGCAGGCGGTCTAGCAGCTTCGCCCCGTCGCGTTCGCCGTTAAATGCCGTGCTGAAGTCGTTTTGCAAGTACGCCATTAGCTGCGTCTTGGCGGCGTGCGCCTTGACTTGGCCGGTTAGATAAGCGTAGTTGTCGTCGACTTGCGGCACGTAGTCAAACGTCGGACACTCTTCGACCATGACGGCATAACTTGGCGCTTTGCCGCCGTTCGCACGGGCATAGTCGCGGATAAACTGCAACGCCTGGCGCTCGCCTTCTGTCGCAAAGTGTGCCGGCTCCAAGCCGTGGCGGGCAATCGCTTTAACGTCGTCCTGCTCGACGATCTTATTGAGTAGTAGCATTCCGTAGTTCAATCGGCGTCAACCTCCTTCGTTAATTCTCGCTCAATCGCGGCGTAGTCGTTTATAACGAACAGCGCGGAGTCTACCGCGTGGAATGTCCGCCGATTAGTTACTGCGCCGTTAATACGTAGTTCGTTCGCTGGTGCGCCTAGTTTAGACATGCGTTCTAAATGTGCGTGATAATCCACATCGGTAGCCTCCTCCGTTATTATTTCGTAGTTAGGGTGCTGTCAAGCTCCGCGAGTTCGGCGTTAGTTTCAATAAGCGCTTTTTCAAGCCTGCGTTTATAACGAAGTAGCCGCCATTCCTCGAATCTTAGTATGAGCAACCCGGTATTTAATATAATGCGTCTCATTCGCTCGCCTCCTTCGTCAATCTCGCCAGCATATCGTCGTAAAACTGCACCAGCGCTAATTGTTGCGACAGCTTCCGTTTCAGCCGCGCTGACTTCTTCGAATGGTTGCAGTAGTATAACGCGTCGGCTGTAGCGTCGAACCGCGCTTTGTTGCTGTCGCGCAGGTGCTTCGTTAATTCTAAGAACGTCATTCTGCGTCAGCCTCCTTCAACGGCACGTCATACGTCCGGTGGTTCGTGCGTTGCTCAATCCGCAGCTCCACGGCGTCCATCATAAAGGCCGGCGGCGATTCACGCGGCGCCAAGTCGGTCAAGTCTTCGTCGATTTGCGCCAAGTTGCCGGCATAGCCTCCGCCGAAATACGCATCGAGGTCGCTGTATTGTTGGCGTTGATCTAGCAGGCGGTCGGTTAACGTGGCCTTGCGCTGGTGCGCTTGCTTGCGGGTTGCCGCTTCGATTGAAGATAGTTCACGCGGCGATTTCGGAGTTTGCTTCGGCATAGGTATCGCTCCCATCGGAAAGTTGTAGTCAGCGGCAGGCGGCGCGGGCAAGTATTCGTGGTTGGCGAGGTAGTCTTCAGCGTCGGCAGCGCGTGCCACCAGCGTGATGTCGTCCATATACGCAAGCTCGTAGTCGCCCGATGCGGCACACGTTAAGTCGAAATGCACGTCTTCAATCGTGGCAATATCGTCGGTTTGGCGTGTTTCCGTCATGCAGTCGACGTAGTAGAGCTGGCCGTCGTAGCCCTCGACCGCGACCAAATCGCCAATGTTGAACGGTGCGGCGTTAAGGCGGCCTGGCGGTATCGGCGGCGTCTTCTTAGCGAGTACCTGAACGGTTAGTAGCGCGGTTATTACTGCGGTGATGTGCGTTAGGAGATTACGGTTCATGCGTTTGCCTCCCGATCTAACGTAATATACGCATATGCCATCGCGTCTATCGCTTGTTCTTCTTGCAGCGACCACTCGAACTCTTCCGCCTTGATGCCGCTAATATGAACGTGTAGCAACTCGTGTACAATCGACCAGTCCATATCCTGCGGCGTAGGCGTGTTGGTTCCGTAGTCGCTTTCGTGGAGTATGCCGATGTGGGAGATCTTAGAGGCGCGGTTCGTCTGACAATACGCCTGCGCTTCGTTCGGCATCTTCTTGCGGCGTTCTTTCGCAATCGTCAAATGCCAATCGAGTAGGCGCAGGCGGCGTTGCCAGTAGTCCAGACGTTTTTGTAGTTGCTTCCGCGTGTAGATTATCTCTACCATTTGGAACCATCCTCGTATTCAGCGATTTTATTATTGCGGATTGCGTCGATCCTGCCAGCTACCTCGTCGATAAGACTGCGTAAACCTTCTACGGTATTTTCTCCGTCATAGTCGACGAGAATACTACCGGTATCGTTAAGAAAGTTTAACGTCGCTTCACCGTCGAAGTTCTGCGCCTGCTCCAGCGTTGCATCGTCAATGTCCGCTGATAGTGATTCTTCATGCGTCACCTTGTAGTCCCATTCGATAAATCCTTCTTCATTGAAAAGGCAATGCGAAATGGCGTCTGCGCCCGACTCTGCGTAAGTTTCCTCCGTATTGAATAGTAGCGAAAATACTACGGTTTGCTTTTTAATCACCATTTATACGTCCTCCTTCGTAGTCAGTTGTCAGCGTAAATCGCGGCCATGCGCCTGTCAGCACGAGGTTTCCGTTGTGTGCCAACCGCAACGCGCGCACGCCGAAGAACAGCACGACGGTGCAGTCGCTATTGTATTCGTCGGCATAGAACGTTGCGCCCAGCGGCAAGTCGGCTACCAACGTCGGCCGCATTATTTACCGCCTCGATGCGACGTGCCTTCGAATTTGTAGACGGTGCACATGTCGCGCATACGATCGAACAGTCGGGCGTCAAACACGCGCTCCATTTGTTCCAGCGGCAGGTTTGACGTATAGACCGTCGGCTTGGCGCCCGCACATCTTGCGTTAATAATTGCGTGTACATACGCTTTAAAAGCCGGCGTTGCGTCGCGTATGCCGATGTCGTCGATTACCAGAAAATCAACGGCTTGCGCACGCTTCAACGTCGCCTGCACTTGCGCCATGCCTGCGTCGTCATTCGTCATGGTCGCGAGGTTGTAGTCCGACTGCCATTCGTTGATATCGAGAAACATTGCCGGCTGCTGTGGCGCTTGTCGGCCGCGTTTGACGGCGCCCATTAAACTAGCGCGCAGCCATTCGTTCAGCAAGGCGGCGGCCGTCGTGGTTTTGCCGGTGCCGGGCGATTGCGACCATAAGTACATCGACTTGACTTGCGCGCGTTCGGCGTCGATGCCTTTCGCGGCTAACTCGTCGACGCGCGCTTGCATGGCGTCGGGGTACTGGCGGTCGAACGTAGCTGCGTATGCCGCGAGCTGCTTGTAGATTGGCGCTTGGTCGGCGGCTGCGGGGCTGTTTCCCAGCGTGGTAAGGCGATATCGTTGCGGCAGGTTGGCGCTGTTGCTGCGGCCGCGGGTTGCGATGAACGCCGTGCAGTGATTGTTACAATGCGCAGGCTGACCGGCGAGGCGACATTCGGCCGCTAATAGGCAGCGTGATTCATTCGTCATTGGCGACGCTCCTTTCGTTGGTTAAAACCATCCGTCATTATCTTCGTCTACATCCGACCGGCCTTCCGCCAACTTAGCGTCAAGCTGCAGCCGTTGCCATACGTTGCTGCGGTACTGATAGCTGAAGCCGAAGCTTGTGCCGGGATACATTGCCGTCGGCTTATACGTTGCAAAACATTCGTCGATGAACGCCTTGACCAGCGCTTTGTCGGCGGTTCCTGGCTTGCGTGCTGTGCCGATCAAGCCGCCTAATAAACCTTGTTCGCGTCCCCATGACGCTTGCGGCCGGTAGTCGACGTTGAATAGCCGTAAGTGTTCCGCCTGCATATACGTGTGAAAATCCTTCACGTTCCAGTCGGTTAGTGGCTTCGTGCTTTCGCTTGTGTCCGTCATTTTGCGTCCTCCTTCGCTAACAGCTCCGTAAATTTCGCCTCATATGACGATAAACTTAGCTTTGCCGTAATAATATCCGCTTCTGCCTGCGCTTGTCGTAGTTGTGCATTCATCAACGCTTCTTGCCAACTTGCTATCGCGTCTGCCACAGCGGCGACTTCCTTGTAATCCATACGTTAGTCCTCCTTCGTTTTCACCGCGTATTAGGCGTTCTAGCTGCCGCCCTCACGCTTACCCTACTTCGATGCTACTGCGCCGCACACACGCTCAAACTAGGCGATATTACGAGCCTGTCGTTCGGGTGCGGTACAGCGACGCTATTTCGTTCTGAAACTCGACAATAACGTCGCGTAATTCGACTAGCGTGGTTGCTTCGGACGTCTTGACGCGGTGGTCGACGTACCAGTTCAGCGCGTGTGCTACGTCGCGACAATTGGCGAGTGTTACCCACGTTTCCTTCGGCGTTGTGTCGTGCTTACTTGCGTCGAAGCCGGGGCGTTTCGTCGGATCGCTTACCTTGCGGTACATGACGAAGATGTTCAGCGGGTCGCTTGTTAGGCGGTAGTCGGCGTTTATTTCGATGTTCATGCGTTGGCACCTCCGTTTAGCAGACGGCGTAATGAGTTAATCGGTTCGACCGCCTTTACTAGCGAATCAATCGTTTCTTGCTGAGCGTCGAGGCGACGCTCTAACTTCGAGATATATTCGTTGTTGCGGTCGAGTTCGTCTTCCAACAGCGCTATCTCCTGCGCAAATGTAATCGGGATATTCGTCGGCTCGATAACCTGATAATCGGTTGGCGACGAGAAGCACCACAATCCGTTTTGTTGAAAGCTAACGTAATGATCGTCGTCTTCAGCTCTGACGTAATCTACTTCTATGATGTCACCTACGGAAACCTTACCGCCGTAAAAGTCGATATTCGACACTACTTTATCGCCAGCGATTGGTAAGCGGTCGACTTCCTTATATTCGCGCTTATTAACGATGTATTTCATACTAACGTCCACCTTTCCTGTTTAAGCCTGTTTTCAGCGTGTGTACGCCGTCTTACGGAGTTGGTCGAGCGTTGAGTCGTTCGGGGCGTTGCGGGTGACTTACTGGGGTTAATGCAGGCGTTCTTGTATATACGGATATTTGCGACTAAATACGGTTATTTACGATTAATCGGTAATCTGCGTCTGTACTTATATACGGAGTTACTTGACGTATAATCGCCTGACGCGAATGCGGCAGTATATCTTGAACTATGGTTCTTCTTAGTACTTGGTTCTCCTTAGTGATCGGTTTTACCGTGACGGTTAAAGTAGACATGGTAGCCTAAAATATGGTAAGCCCGCTGGCCGACAATATCGTATACACCGTATTCTCGAATGTACCGTTATTGTTACGCACCTTTCGCGCCAGCAACACCGGCTCGCCCGTCGCCTTCAGCCGAAACGCAGCCAAGTCGCGAATGTTCTTACCGGCGGTCGGCCGCTTAACGTTGAGCAGATACGCTATTTGTTCCTGCGTCGGCCAGCATTCGCCTTTCGCGTCCATATACGTAGCCAGTGCGCAAAGTGTCGCCCACAACCGCGGGTCGAGTTCGCGTAGTAAACCGCTGCGTACGGCGTCGACGTGAAACTTGACGAATATATCGGACGTCATACAACCTTGCCGTGGCATTCATAAACGTAGTCGCGGTATTCAGCGGACGTCATGCCGTTCAGGTCAGCGAGGTATGCGATTGTAAAGTCGAAACGTGATTGCGGTAGATTCAACCTCGGTTTTATACCGACGAACCATTCGAAGATATTGCGAGCACTCTTCGATATGTTCAAGTCGCCTCGTAACGGAATCATGTTTTCTACGATAGTGCCACCGTGACCAATTGCGATCGGAATAGCGTGGTCAATATGAATATCCGTCGTACTACCGGTAAGTGCGCAGCTACTATTGAAGTGTTTATACATTGACGCCATTTGCTCGCCGGTAAGTGTCGCAGGCAATGCTACCATACGTGCTTTACGAAGTGCGGTAGACCGCTTCATAATTAACGCAGCCTTTTCCGGGTTATTCTTTCGCCAAGCGTCATTAATTGATTTAACGTGCGCTGGATCGGCGGAGTACTTAATTCGCTTGAGCATCGCCATGCACGAACGACATTGCGAACCTAATTTACCGAATCCGCTTGCGTTCTTGCTAAACTCAGTCGCCAATCGAACCCGCCTACATTCTCGGCATTCTTTCGAGTGTATATCGTTATTAGCATCGTACATATACAACTTATCATCGCCGAATGTTCCGAAGGTTAATTCGTCTAATTCCACGATCACCGCCTCCATTTCGATGTCTTATACAACTATCTAGCCGCCGACAGTCGAAGTGGGGAGTTATTTGCGAAATTAATTCGAACTTCGCTAAAACACGTATTACGCACTCGCTCTGAAAACGCAATTCCCCGTATGTAGCATATTATCTAAGGGTTTCCGCGTTTTTCAGTACGGCAAACACGCCAGCAACTCGTCGGGATCAGCCGAGTACACTTCGCCCAGGTCGCTAAACAACGCTTTCTCTATTTGATTGCGCAGTGTGCCGTAGAAATAGCCCACCGCATTACCAACCGTGCCGGCCTGCTGACGTTTCAACGCTGAATACAACGCTCTAACCGCCAGTGTTTCAAGCAACTCGCCTTTGTCTGCGTAGATGTCGAACCGTAGTAGCGACGCTACTTGCTTTTTGAATGCAACGAAGTATTCGCGGCGTTCTTTCTTGTCGCTGATTAACGATTTCAAATGTTCATAGAACGTTGCGGGCGCTTTTTCCGCTGCTGGTAACGTTCCCTTTAAGGTTTGTATCGGTTTGTTTATAAAGATAGTAGCTTCGGCTGGCTGTGACGCCGGTTGCGCCTTACGCACCGTAGGCTCCACGCGTGCTGACCGAGTGGACACTTGCGACTGGACACTAGCGCTTTTAACCGGCAATATGACGATGATATTAGCGCCGTAGCCGCCGTTGATTTTACGTAGTGTTGAACGCTTTTCGATAATGCCTAGCGACTGCAGGCGTGACAGCCCGCGGCGTACCGTCTTAACGTTGACGTCGAGCAGACCCGCCAGTGTGTCGGCTTTGAGCCACGCAGCGCCCGTGTATTTAACGGCGTGACGCGCAACCGCTTCGAGCAGGCGTTTAGTAGTAGCGTTCATTGCGAACTGATGCGTATAGAAGTGCTGGCGTATGGAATCGTTGAGGTCGGCGGTAGTGGTAAACGTTTTATGATCGGTTAGTATTTTCATTGTCGGCGTGCTCCCTTTGAAGGAACGTAAAAAGGCGGCAGTCATATCGCATCAATCACGACATGACCACCGCCTGCTACTAACACTCGCTTGTTTGCGACATATTAGCGTGTACCTCTTTACATTACCGCTGATATTCGATATAATCAGGGTATCTAATAAAAAAGGTGCGAGGCAAGTGGTGCATGTCGGGTGTGTTCCGACGTCACCGGTTAGAAGGAATTGGCGTTCCTCTTAACAAGCTTTGCACCTTTTGCTATTCCGTTATTTTTTCGTTACATAGTATACTACACTTAAACGTAAATATTCGCAATACTAATTATTATCGTTCCCCGAACAGGCGCCACCACGGCCGCTTTGTGTCGGGTTTTTCTTCGTCTTGCACTGGCGCTGGCTCAGCCGCCTTTTCTTCCATTAACATTTCGATTCGCTGCTGACCGGCAATCATTCGCCCGATCTGTCCGCGCAAGTATTCGTTATCATCGAGCACAGCGCGCAGCAACTTGTCTTGTTCGTCGAGCTTCTGCACCATCGCCATAAACACTTCGCGGTCGGCCGCCTTAACAACCTCGCCTGCATCGGCACGCGCCTGGCGTTCTTGCGTTAATAGCCCAGCCGCAGCCTTGCCCGCATCAACCAACGTCGCCCCTTTACCGATTTGCCTGCGCATGTGCTTCAACGCCAGCAAGTCTTGCTCGCTGAATATACGTTCGCCCCGTTCGTCACGCGTAATGGCCGCGCCCTCGGCTTCCAGTGCCGCAGCATGTCGACGCACGTTGGCTGCGCTAATGTTTAAAAGCTGCGCCAAGTCGCTGGTGCGGTATGTATTCGTAATGGCCGGCATGTAATCCGCTTTGTCCGTCATGTGTTCGCCCTCCTGTCGTTTGGCGCTCGTCCGCCTATGCGACAAGTATACGTTAATGGCGTCATATAGGCAACCGCAGGCGCGCGTCAGTGGCTACGATCGGCGTATATAACGTAAAAAGCCGCGGCGCATGGCCCCGACTAGTTAGCGGTAAGTTGCGTCGGCACGCTTAGTTCCAGCCGGTCGTATTCAACGTAAAGCATATTCGCCACAAATGCCGGCGTTATTTTGTGCGGTTGGTTAATCGACGCTTCAATCAGCGACGCGGCAATGCGGCCCAGTTCGGCCAGCTTTTCGTCGTGCGTCATAGTGCCGCCATCGTTGCAAGCGCAATTAAGGCTGTTAGCGTATATGTTCCGTAGAACCACACGCGATCAGCCGGCGTACCATCGTTAGTTCCGATAAAGTAGTCGTCAAGTTTACGTAGTGCTTGCATGTGTGAGCGCCCCTTTGCGTTTTGTATTACGTTAAATATAACGCATAAGCGTAATTACGTCAACACCTATTTACGCATTAGTTTATATGCGGTATACTGAACGCAGTAAGAACGGAGGTACTTATATGAAGAAACGCATACGTATTAAGCTGCGCGAGCAATTAGCTGAACGCGGCATGGCGCAGTCGAAGCTCGCCGAGTTAACCGAAATACGGCCGGCTGCCATCAGCAACTTGACGCGTGGCTACGTGGATCGGCTGACGATCGACCACATTGAGCGCATTGCTGACGTGCTGGGTATTACGGATATAAACGAATTGATAACGTTAGAGGCGTCGCCCGTAGACGCAGAAAAACGCCCTAACCGCGAAGGTTAGGGCGTTTGTTTTATATATTTACTATTGCGCTTTATGCGCGGACTTTCATTTAAGCCACAGTCTCAGCACTTATTTTTTATTCCCTCGTACTTTGTGAATGCGGCTCAAAATTGCCTTATAGATAAATTCGATTATAATTCTCGTTTGATGCTTCGAACTTATATTCGATTTTCAAACAATCAAGCATATTCCCCACCGCATGGAATGTATCCCCTATTAAAACAATTGCCTCACCTTGTTTGTAAAGTTCATCAAGTGCGATTCTAACTCTAAACAGCTTTTCGTCTCCCAATTTCACCACTCCTCTTCCATCTGATGTGCGATTACACTGCGACTAAATTTTCGATATTACGGAACAACTTCGCGTCGCATTTAATCACGACTTCAAACTCGCTGCCATCGACGTCTTGGCAAAGCAACGCAGCTTTCGACTCGTTCTTGCGTTTAGCGCCCATTGCTCCGCCGATAATGCCGCCGACTGGCCCCGCAACTACACCACCCACGATAGCACCTGCCGCAGTCTTGCCGGCTGATCGCGTATAAGTCTCGTTTTCCCACGCAATGTCAATGAGACGCGCAGGCTTCTTCCAGCCCATCGGCACTTCAAACGATATGTCGCCGCGTTCGTCGCCCGCTACCAAGTTGACCATTCTGACGTTATCAAGCCGTGGCTCCAAGAAGCGTGCACCTGCCGTTACTTCGATTCGATACTTCGTTTTCATTGCGTTTGACCAAAATCCCATCCGTACCTCCGCCTTTCTAGCGTGCTGATTTACTCTATCGTACATCATGCGTTATGTAAACGCAAGGGCTTTCGCGCCCTTACGCGTAATTATTTTCGTACGTAAGTTGCGTTATATCTGCGTAACGTTTCCCAGAACTCGGCGCGCGTCAGCGGTCGGTCGGGGTATGTGCCGTCGCTAATGGCGTTTTCGATAACCCATTCCTGCCCGGCGGCGAGACTTGCGCTTGCTTGCGCCACTCGTTTATACGTAGTTTCAGCCACGGTATTAGCCTCCTTTTCGGGTGGGGCAGGCGCAAGTACCTGCGCCATCTTAGACGCTGATTTCACGCCGTAAATGCCGTCTACGGGCGTCAGCTTGTAGCGCGTCTGAAACGCCTTGACTGCCCGCGTCGATGCTGCGCCGAATATACCGTCGACTACTAGCTTCGGCGACGCGCCCGCTTTGTTTAAGTCCGACTGCATGGCGCTAACTGCCGGCCCGCGGTCGTCTTCCATGACGTAGTCGCGCGCAACTGTAACCGGCTTGGTCGTGCTCAGCGAACCACCGCCAACGTATGCCACGCCGAAGTATTTACAGACTGCTTGCGCTAGTTCTTGCGCCACTTCACGCTGAAACGCCGGGTCGATCATTAGTAACGCCTCACGCTCGTCGTCCATAAAGCCGCCTTCGACAAGAATCGCCGGCATACGAGTTTGGCGCGTAATAGCAAGGTTCTGCTTGACGACGCCACGGTTTATCTGACGTGTGCCTTTCGCTAGTTCATCGACTGCCAGCTTCGCCAGTTTATACGCCTTGCTGCTGTTCGACGAGCCTGCCTGAATGTGCACGCTGAAGCCTTGCGCCGTCGACGCGCCAAACGAATGGCTGACTGCGTTAAAATGTACGCTGATATAAATGTCGGCGCCGGCTGCGTTGGCTGCGTTGGTGCGTGCGGTTAGCCCCGTGTCGGCGTCGGTGGGTGCCGTCTGCAGTGTGCGGAAGCCGCAGCGTTTGAGTTCGCCTTCGAGCATATTGACGACGGGCTTGTTGAATTCGTTCTCGCGGATCGACCGGCCAAGTGACGCAATGTAAGGCGTGCGTTTGCCGGCTGTGTTCGGGCCATGACCGTCGCACATCGCAACTAAGTAGTCGCTAGCTTTCGCCATATTAATTGCCGCCTTTCTTCGGTTGGTGGTAGCGCAATGCCTGCGGACTGTCGCTGAAGCCGCCGGTAGTCGGATCGCTTACTGCGTTGTACAGGCTAATACCTGCGGTAAATAATACGTATGGGTTCGATACAGCGTCGACGACTACTTTGCCGAGCGCTGGCCACGACGTCATATCGGCGCCAGTTAGTCCGAAGTATGCGCCCACCGGTACGGCTACGCTTAGAAACACCTGCAGCCAAAATAGCGGATTGCGTCGTCTTACTTTCCAGTTGATTTTCATATTAACGTCCTCCTTCGTTGTGGTGATCGTGTGCCGCGCGTTCTTCCTGCAACGTTGATTCGCGCGATAGTTGATCGAGCTGCGTTGCGCGGGTTGCCCGTTCACATTCGATGGTCGCCGCGCGTTCGTCCTTGTCGTCCTGAATAGCGTTCAGCACTTCGACGATTGACATGAAAGTAGCTAGCGTCCACACGGCGTAGGTAATGCTGGCGATGTTCGGAAAGCTCAGCAAATAGCCGCACAGCACAAACAGTACGAAGGTGCCGCTAAGAAATAAGCCGACGACCTCGACGAACCGATTGCGCAGCACAAACGCCATAAACAGGATAGTCGCCGTGGCAAACGCCGCCATTGCGTAACCGCCCTGCGGCATAACTTCGCCCATGAACGCGTATACTTTCGAATCGCTGCTGACGAAAAGGTCTTTCTGCACCGCGAGTATAACGGTGGCGCCGAGCATGAAAAAGAAATTCATTATACTCAGCGGCGTGATGCCTAGTTTCATACGATACCACCTCCGATTATTCCGTATATCAGCGCAATGGCGCCGCCAATTATGCCCGTTGCCACCGCGCCCACAATAATGCCGGTCATTTGCCGGCGTGTGTACGTGGTGTTTTCGTCGATCTTTTCGAGCGACTTTTCGATGGCGGACATACGCTGATTACTTAATGCTTGTTCCGTTTTTACCTCGTCAACGCGGCGGTCATTCTTGCGCTGGTCTTCCTTGACGACTTCGAGCTTTGCCGCCACCTCGCGTTCGAGCACGTCAAACTTCGTGCGCAGCTCCGCTTTCTCGGCTTCTATCCGTGTCATGCGTTCAAATATTCCGTTTAATCCTGAATCCGGCATGGTGCCGCCTCCTTACACCGCATACGGTACGCCAGTTATCTCTTCGTATTGCTCGGCGGTTATCCAGCGTGCCTTGACGAATACGCGCACGTCTTCGGCCGTGTAGCGCGCGGTGTCGAAGTAGCGTTTAATCGAGTTATACATCGCCGCCACCGCCCATTTCGAGCATTGCCAGACGCATCATCAGCGTGGCGTTTTCGTCTTGCAGTGCGTCGACTTCCACGCGCAGGCCGTCGACTGTTTCCGACAACGGCGCAACTGGTGCGGCTTGAGCCGGTTGGTCTGCGTAGCTGAACGCTAGCTTCTTCGTGGCTGGCACGACGCTGTAGCCTTTTGCCATGCGGAAGTCCTGCGCGTATGCGCCGAACGCCAGCTCTAGCACGTCAAACGTCGACCGCACGCGCTTGGTCAGCTCGTTATAAGTTGCGATGTCTTGCGCGATTGTCGTCGCGACTACGCTACCTTCGCGCTCGCCCGTATCGACCAGCACGCGGCCGGTGCTAACTTCGTAATAAATTCGTCTGCCAAATTTCATCGTGTAGCCTCCTTCTTATTCATACGCAATCCAAAACGCCGGAAACAAACTAGCTTGGCTGCGCTTCAGTTTAAAGCCGCCGGACTCGACGTAATGACCTAAGCTGCTTAGCGTATAAGCCTCGCTCGTTCCGCCGAGATAGCCGCGTGTCGGGTCGAGGTCGTTCGACCAAAACGTATGAGCGAGTCCTTGCGCCTCTTGGCCGATTACGCCAACTAAAATAAGCCGCGGCTTGAAGTTCAGCCCGGCCACCGTTAAGTCATTTGCGCTACTAGTGCCAACGTTGCCCTTAGCCCAGCGTTTGCCTGTTTCGATTTGCCCGACCGCCGTAGCGAGCTGGCTGAACGTCGGATCTGTCGGCATGACTACGCGCGGATCAACGCCAGTAACGGCTTGCTTAACGACTGCCTTGCCGTTACTGGCTGACGTAAAAGCCGCGTCGGCCCGGTCGTACGCACGCTTAACCGCTAACGGCGTGGCCGCCTTCATGCTGTCGTTGCTGTCCGTTGCCGACGATAGCGTGACGTGGCCCAAACGAGTGCCGGTTGCTGCGGTTGCTGCGTGTGCAGTTGCGGCCGATTCGATTGCGGTGAGGTCGACGGCTATTTGCGTTGCCGGTACTTTGCCGTCGGTGCCGAGCGTTGCTACGCCGCCAGCCGCGCCGAGCGCCGTCTTGTCGACTTTGCCGGTTAGGTTCAGTTGTGCCGGCGGGACTTTACCGTCAGTGCCGAGCGTTGATAGGCCGTTAGCTGCGCCCGCTTGCGCATCGATAGCGTTAGCCAGTGCGTTCATGTCGCGCGGGACGTCGGCCGTTTGGTTATGCGTGATTGTCGGCAGGTTTAATTTATTCGTCGCCATTATAGCCCTCCTTGAAATAAAAAAGAACGCCCAAGTGGACGCTCTAATCGTTTATTTATATTGTTTGTTTACCCAACAGTATGCACCTACTGCGCTCTTGAAATTACCAATTTTCTTCTGTTTTTCCTTTCTCTCTTCGCTAACTTTAAACCGATTATGGTGAAGATAACTACTGGAGCCATGTTAGAAACAGAGGATAATAGATCGCCTCTTAATAAAAAGATTTGATATACAGCGAATATTGGAACGAATATTTGATAAAAGGTAATCTTTCTAGCTTCACGCGCTGCATTAAATTTATTCTGCATTTTAGCGGACGCCCAACCATAAACGATAAACAGTAGGAATATCCCTATTAAACCAAAGTTAATATAGAACTCAACCCAAAGTGGAGCTGAAACATTAGTGAAATTATATCCCAAAAACTCAGATGTAGTTGCACCAGTACCTATCGGCTTATCCGGCCATACACTCCTAGGCACCCAGAATAACGCCACACCCAAAAGTTGCTTGCCGTAAGTCAATCCATTCGCTTCGCTATACATTTGAACATTTAAAAACTGTTGAAATGCGTCGAAGTCTCCATTTTGAGTAAATGTTTCACTAACGCTTTCAATTTCCACATTAAATTCTATAGCATTCCTAAAAACATCAGCATACGGAAAAATAACCAATATTAAAAGCAACATACCCACTATTAACAGGGATTGGGTCATTTTCTTCCACCTCAGTACCACAAAAACAACGCTTAAATAAATTGTACCAACCCAGTAACGAGAGGTTGAAATTGGGTTACTTGCAACTGCGGTTATTAAAAATAAACCAAGGATCATTAATAGAACGGTCGCATTCCGTTTTGTAAAGCCTTTTTGTTTTCTATAGACCCACGTATACAGAGCATAAAGCAAAGCGATAAATACTGGCGTCCTTAAAAGGCTGTTTAGTATTAAGTTAGACGTAGAATCATTAGTAGCAATTGCTAGTGTTAATTCGTTGCGGGGAAGAAATAGGTTAGATATTCCTCCCAACCCCGCCGTTGCTACCAGAAAGCTTAGTATGCCAAAAATAAATAGAGGTAATAAGCGAATCTTGAGTTCTTTTACTTTTATTGCAGACTCTACTTTTTGATTTCCTTTATAAATACCGATTTCATATCCAACTAACCCCAGGGCAATCATTAAACCGGCAAAGAATATTTGGCTGGCATCATAACTGCCTATCCAAGGAAAAGTATTGTGTAAAACCTGGAGAAGAGGGACCATACTAAGGAAAACATAAACAAAAACAAAAAAAGTGACTTCGAGTAACTTTAATTTTCCACCTAAAACTATGGTTGCCAACCTAAAAACTGAATATATTCCAACCAAATAGTAGATGAACATGCCCGAAACATAATCACCTTTTGTAAAAATTAAAGGGAGTAATAGCCCAAAAAACATTACTAGCATAAATCCTGTATATACTTTAGCGTACGAATATTTCATTTCTTTTAATCCTCTTTTATTTGACATTAGCTATTATTATAGGCTGTTTATCCATAATAATACAATGTTTTAAAATAAAAGAATTTTTTATATCTCTGCAGCAATAACCACGACCGTTCCTGTTGGGAATATCGCACATAGTTCAGTTTTTCCTGCACCGTTTAATCTCGAAAATAACCTAGTACCATCCGATGGATTCGGAGGTGCTGCAACGGTTTTCAATTCCATGTGTGCTGCCCCGACTTGGTACTGATTTGGTGCGGTTGTCGTTGAACCGTACCCCAATGCTACAGAGAACGCGTGTGTCGATTTCGCATTCCTGCCGATAGCCAGCGAACCTATGGCTGTCGCCTGTGAGAGTGTACCAATCGCAATACCGTAATCAGCGCTTGCTAATGCTGATTTGCCGACAGCAGTTGTCTGTACTTTTTCAGCACTTGAAAATGCGCCAATCGCTACGCTGTCTGTCGCGACTTTCGCAGTAGGTCCAACCGCTACACCGTCACCAGCAGAAACGGAATTCCTGCCGAAAGCTGCCCCGTTTTCAGTAGTTGCGGATTTACCTATCGCAGTGCCGTTGCCAGTCGCTTTCGCAACCGAACCAACCGCAGTACCTTCCGAACCCGCAACCGACTGTTCTCCTACAGCCACTCCGCGCAATGCCGAAAGACTGTTAGATCCGACCGCTGTACCGCGAATATCCGCTTTTGATTTAAAGCCCGCTGAAGTTCCTAACGGTTCCGCCACGCCACCTTCTAATGCCCCTGTGCGATAATCTTGCTGAACGCCGCGGGAAGGTGCGTCTGCTGAAAATTTATGCGCTACACCTGCACCTGTTACGGTATTGTAGTAAACACCAATCAACCGTCCTTTATATTCGACCATATCTGAAATATCTACAGTATCGGATGCTGTTTTTGGCGGAATAACAAGAGTTTCTTCTATTTTACTTCCATCACTTGTTACGATACGCGCGGAATACCCAGCAGTAGCAGAACGGAAAGCCATGTGATAGGCTCCATTTGCGCCTTTAATTCCCTTGACTGCCCACCCAAAAATACCATCTATATTCTCACGGAACGCATAGAATAATTCATATTTCATATCTGAAGGGTTTGGTGTTCGTTTAACAATGTAAACACCCACAAGCCCTTCATCTGAACCGAATAACATCCCTTCAGGTGTAGCAATCGCTACAACAGGCTGATAGTTTGTATTTGAGAAGTCAACCCATGTTACGCCGCTGTTATCGGAATACTTGATGCGCTTTTTCGGGTCTGCTTTTTCTGTCGGGTCATCGTTCGTTTTGTGATAACTTATCCAGATGCGGGGTGTCGCGCTATTCCAATACGGATCAAGTGTTGCAATATGAAAGTGTGAATGTACCTTATTGATTGTCGGCTCATAATCCAACATATCGAAAATCTGCGTAAAGGTATTTCCGTTGTCTTTTGAAAGCCATACATAACGTGAGTTTGTCATATCCCCATTAATATAAGTGGTGACTGACACCCAACCCGAAACCGGATCAGCGTCAAAACTAAATTGCGTTACTTTGCCATTCGTCACTAAAACCTGTCGCCATGTGGCGGATGCTGGATTTGTCGCCCACCCTGTGGATTTCCACAATCCGTCAGTCGAGCGTGCCAATATCACTTCGCCGTCACCGAGTTGACGGATTCCGGTTATAGCATCTTGCGCGGTAAACGCTTTAATTAATGTCCACGGTCCATTTTCGGAAGTTGCACGGTAGAGACTGCGTGAATTACTTCCATATAGATAGCCGTCACCAATGTTATCTAAATAACGTGGGTCACTAGCCACAAACGTGCCAAGCGTTAAATTTTCAGCGCGCGTGAACGATAGTCCGTTCGCTGTTTCTGCCAACTGTTGGGTAGTGGTATCCAAATCCGCCTGCTCCGCTTTGGTTGATAGCGCCGTCTTGTCCGCCTTCAACGCTAAATCCTCTGCGGTGGTAAGTGCGTCATGCAACGCAAGCCCTCCGGCCACGCCCGCTCTTGCGTCGATTGCTTGCGCCAGGTTGTTTACAACCAACGGCACATCAGCCGCCATTGATCCGGCGACTTCCGGTAATCCTAATTTATTCGTTGTCATTTAAGCCCTCCTAAATTCGTAAACACGATGCTATCCATCGAAATGCCGCTTGCGCGCAATTGGCTAAACGTAATGCCCGCCGCTGTTAAGTCGTCAAACGTGTTGTAGACGGCGCCCTCCGTAGAGTCGCCCATCAAGCCGTAGTAGTTGATGCCTTCCGCAATAATGTCGTCGTACGTCGCATACTTAGCGCGAATATCGTTATATGTCGTATATTTAAATTCGAACTCGATGAACAAATGCGCCGGCATCAATAGACGCAACGCACGCTCAACGTCGCCTAAATTGGGCGGAATACCGTACGAGCTGACGAAGCGTATGACAATCCGAAACTCGCCCGGCACTTCAACGACATCAACTTCGCCGCCGTACCACGATTCGGCCACGTTCTTTATCATGCGTTTTGACACCGTGCCGACGCCGCGCATCCGTGCGTAGATAGCCGATCGGCGCTCGCCGAGTGATTTCGCCTCGTCCGTGGGTATACCGAATATGCGCTCCCAGTGCGCCAGCCCCCACGTTGCCGACTCGACGAAGAATTGCGCTAGCACGTCTTGAGTGTCGCCAGCAATGCGGTTGTGCAAGTCAGCGTGGGCGTCGACGATAGCTTTCGCCTCTACGTTTTCGCGGTAATAGCCGGGCATGGCGTCGAACATGTGTTGCCGCCGATTAGACTGCCACATCGAACGTCACCGCCCCCGCCACTGCAACTTCGTCGCCCGTCAGCACAACGTTAGCCGTGCCGCCGTCGACTAGCAGGTTTGCGTAATCAATAACGCCTGCCTGATCGAGCAGTAAGTTGGCCACGCGGCTATATCGCACAATATCGTCTGCAAACGCCTGCGCGCCGAGCATGGTCGAAAAGGCTTCGGTAAACGCCGTTTGTACGTCTTCAATTACGGCGCCTTCAGCCAACGTTAAGCTGGCCGATACTGCGACCGCTTGTTCCACCGCCGGTACAACCGTTACAGTAGCGCCGACCGGGCGTTCTTCTTCGATATGTGCCGCAACTTCCTCGACCTTTTCAGGCGTCGGCGCGCGTCCTTCCGTCGACAGTAAGACGACTTTCACCGTGCCGCCGCCAGCCCACGTAGGGTAGATGCGCGCACGTTCGATGCCGGCAATCTCTAGCGCCCACTCTTCGTAATGCGATGCGTTACCTGACGTCGATGGACGTTGTGCCCGTGCGTAATAGCGTTCGAGCAGCGACACGTCTTCTTCGATGTCAAGGCCGCCTGTAAACGGCTGTGCGTTGGATGCCCCGACCGTGCCGAAGTAGTTTGTGCCTTCCGCGAATGACGCGATAGCGCCCGGGCGAATGTTGCCAATGTTACCGCCGAGTTCGGCCTGTGCGCCTACGTCCGCGCTGCTGCTGTTGAGTACCACGTCGGCCAGCGTTGTAAAGTAAAACGGCCCGTCGTCAAGCTGCGCAACTAAGCGCTGGCCGGCCGGTACTGTGACCGCCTCGGCACTTGTTAACGTTACGATGCCGCGCGACTGTTCCGATGGCTTACGTTCGACCCCGAGTTCGCGCGTGCGCCGTTCGAGCCAATCGCCTGCTGCCGTGTCGGCAAAGCCAAGCGCCAGCACCGAGTCGAGTTCGACGTATAAAGATTCGCCCGACATTGCGACCGGCGCCGTTAAATCGTAGGCCACTTCGCCTTCGCGTTTGTCTATTTCATCGCTAATAGATGCGAGTAGTTCTGCGTGTATGTCCGTATATGATCTGTTTTCGTACATTTACAACAACACCTCCGATCTTGCTTCGCCGTAAATCGTATCTATGGAAAACGAAATGCGCAGCTTGTCGCCGTCAATTTCGTATGTGATATCCGTTACGTCGTTTATATATTCGTGGTACACCAGCGCCTCGCGAACCATGCGCGGCACTTCGCTGTCGAGATAGCCCCGCGTCACGTCGTCGCCAATAAGATCGCGCAGTTCGCAGCCGTAGTCGTCGGTATAGATTAAAAACCGCGACCGTGCCGTCACCAGCGCTTTGCGTACGTATTGCTGCAACGCCTCGAAGTCCGTAATCTGTTCGCTAATGCGGCCGTTTTCAAAGTCTAGCCGCCATGTCCGCTTCGGCGCTTCGACTTGCTGCTCGATCGCTTCGGCTTCCAGTTCCGCCAGTTCAGGCGATGTGTATATATCAGGCGTCAATGCCATTAGTAAGTCACCGCCTTATCGAGTACGACGTATTGCATTTTGGCGTCCATACAAGCGACGAGCACGCGGTCGCCATTCGCCAAGCCGCCGTGTATCGTTAGCGCCGTTGCGTCAACGCCTGCTAGCGTGATGTTGCGTGTGTGCTCCGTCAGGTGATGCGCAACAATTAAGTCGCTTGCGGTTAGTTCCATGCCGTCGTTGTCCAACACCAGCGCAATTGCCGGAGGCGGTGACGAAATGGTGCCGAGCTGAATGTCGACGTCAACGTTGTGCCCGAGCTTACGGATAAGCTGAACGAGCTTGGCGTTGTCGCCGCCGGTTAAGTCTGTGCGTTTGTCCATCGTGCCGCCTCCTTATCTAAACCATGACGGAGGTACAACTGATCCGTCTTCTAGTTTCGTATTCAATACGCGGTTGATTTGCATATAATGCTTCGCCCAGTAGCCGCTTACGTACGACGCTTCGTAACAGCCGCCGCCAGCTAAGTTGATAAACATGCCGGGTTTTGTGACAATACCAACGTGTGAAACGCCTGCGCGGTATGTGCCTTTGAAGAATATCAAATCGCCCGCTCGCGCTTTGCTGCTCGAAATCTTCTGGCCGACCTTGATTTGCGATAACGTATCGCGTCCCATCGTGAAGTTGCCATACGTTTTGTAGATGAACTGCGTATAAGATGAGCAATCGCCATAACCGCCCGGTATGTTTGCGCCACCGAAGCTGTACTTGAGCTTGCCGAGGTACTTGCGCGCGCCTGCGACAACTTTCGATTGCGTATCGCCGGAACTTGCGGACGTCGGCGTAACTGTCGTCTTCGTAACCGTCTTGATGTGCTTCGATTCGTACTTCGACCATGACTTAGATTTGGCGCGCGCGTCCGCAGGCCCTTTACCCCGTTCAATTATCGCAACCTCAACGTCGCGCCGGCCGAAGTTCATTGCGGCTGTGCGTCCGTCGATGATAATGTCGATGCGCTTCTGCTTAATAGCGCCGCCGGTATCTTCAGCGAGATACAAGCCGTTGTACTTCGGCATTGACGGTATTTTGATTGCGACGACTGATCCGTATGGAATAACACGTGGATCGACTGCAATCGTGCGTCCTGCGGTCGGCTTCGTCATGGTTGCCGTATTGCCAGGGTCGCCGTTTGCGTTGATGCCGCCGAGTACCGGGTCATACGCAGTGGCTACGAAGCCTTTCTGATAGTCGCCGCTTGGCATCAACTTGGCGCCGGTCGTCGTAGTTGTGCCGCCGCTGCTTGTCGACTTGGCTGCCGCTTTCTCAGGTTCTTCGTAATCTTCGCGCGGAATGTCGAGCGTGCGCGATAGTTTCAGTGACATCGTGTGCAAGCCGCTAACGTCGAACGTGTGCGTATCTTGGTCAACGTAAAACGCGCCGTACATATTCGACATGCGGTCATTGACGACAATCGCCGTGCCGCTGATAACGTCAAATAGACCCAACGCTTCGACGCTGTATTCTTCCTTCGTTACGTCCAGCGTTTCAAGTATCTTTCGCGCCATTGCGTCGAGTTGCGCCTTGTTCAACGGTTCGTCGATAATCTCGTAATGCTGCATGGTGCCGTATGCCTTTACGCTGTCGGCTGACTTCGCCGTGCCTGCGATTGGGCTTACGTCTGCATTACCGACGAGCTTAACGGTTGTGCTGCGGTCTTCGTTCGACTTCGAGTAGCTTGCCGACAGTAATGTGCGGCCGTTCTCAATGACGACGCGCCGCAGTTCTTCCTTGCGCTCTTTCACGTATAACTTGCCCCAGCGATTGACTAGCGAAAACTTGCGGCCGTTCTTCTTCTCCGTCTCAGTCAGCGCAATAATCATCATGTCGTAGAGCGTCTTGTCGCGGTAAATGTGCTTCGGGATAATGTAGCCGGTGTCGGTAATGGCTCCAATGTCGATGCCAAACTTGCCCGCCAGCGCCATAATGATCTGCGACGCTTTCTTGCCGTCGAAGCGCAGGCTGTCGGCCGTCTTCGTTAAGTAGTAGTTGTAATCGTAGGCGACAATCGTACCCATGCCGCGGTCGTCGAGGTTGTACGCGAATATGGGCCCGCGAAATACTTCGTCGCTGCCGATATAGACGCGCACCTCGAATCCCATCGACACTGAAAACCGCTGCACTTCGCCGTCGACGCTGTTGGCGAGGCTTATTTCGCATTTGCGGCAAGCCTGCGCCACGTCGCCGCTGACGGTTACGCCGGTCGTCAAGTCGTTCAGGTGCGTAACGTTTTGGCCATCGTAGATTTGCACGTCTACCGCCGGTCGATTGCCGTTGTATAACGCCTGTTCGTAGGTTTCAGCCATTACGGTATCACCAACTTCTGCCCCGCCTTAATGACGTTCGGATTGCCGCCAATGGCCGCCTTGTTGGCGTTGTAAATCTTGCGCCAGTCGTTGACCGATCCGTAGTACTTCTTGGCGATTTTCTGCAGCGTGTCATTGCGTACGACCGTGTGCGACTTGGCGCCTTTGGCCGCCGCTTTGGGCGTTGCTGGCCGCGATGGTTTCGTCTTCTTGCTTCCGGTTGATCCTGCGCCGGTCGTAACGCGCTGTACGCGCAAGTCAATGAAGCGGTATTCTTTTAAGTTCATCGAAAAGTAAATGTCGCCAATGTTGCCGGCACGTTCGACGTCAAGCGCAAACTCGCGAATGGTAGCTGCGTAGTTGATGCGCGTGCCGGTAACGATTAGGCGTATCGGGCGTTTTGAGTCGCGCCACCGTTCAATGGTCTCGACGTTGAGCCAAGGCTCTTTAAAGTTGCGGTATTCGCAAAACGACGGGTTGTAGTGATTCGGAAAGAACGAGCTGAACGAAAGTTCCGCCAGCCCGCGCGTGCCGAAGATGGATACTTCGCCGAGTTGCGATACTGCTACGTCGGTCATGCCAAACGGCGAACTGACGCTGATTGATTCGGGATTGACCGGCAGGCGCAGGCGTTCCGCGCCGCTGTCATACGATAACCAAAATTCTACGTTGCCTGCCATTATGCGCCTCCCGCCCCTGCTGATGCTAGATTTTTAACGAGGTAATTCGTGAACCTCGACATTTCCTGTTCATCGAGCTTTTGGCCGCCGTTGTAGTGGACGGTCAAGTTGACGACGTTACTGCCGCCGCCTGAATACGCTTTGTTTTCTGCTGCCGTCATAACGCGCTCGCCCTTGTGGAGTCGAGCCGTATAGCCGTTATAGGGCACGCGGTCTAAGCCGTTGTAATGCGATCCGTCGACTTGTGCCGAGCCGCCAACGCCGCCAGTCCTTACGTTACGATTAACGTCGACGTCGATCGTTTTCTTCTTATCGAAGATGCCCGTCACCGAGTCCCAAATGTCGCTTGCTGTCGAAAGTAGCGAATCCCAAATCGCGAGGAATCCGTCAATAATACCTTGCACGAAATTCTCGCCTAGTTTCTTCGCGCCGTCGACCCATTTCGTCAGAGTGTCGCCGATGTTAGTAATCGCCTTGCCTAGCGTCTCTTTCATCGTGTCCCATGCGCCAGAAAAGTCGCCGGTTAGAAGTTGCATCGCCGCTTTAAAGATGCCGGAAATAACGCCCCACACCGTTTTAATAATGCCGATCGCCAAATTCAGCGTCACCGAAATTACGTCTTTAATCGTATTGAACGCAAACTTCACGGCTTCCCAAATCGCGGTCAGTGCCGTCGTAAATATCGGGCCAATAATTGACCAGACGTTTTGTATGACCGCTAGAATCAACGGCATAACTTCGCTGATATACGCTGATACGGTTGCGAACGCCGCTTTTATGCCGGCCATCGCCGTCGTGATATACGGCTGTAGCCATTCCATGACGATGGTTGCGCCGGTCTTGAGCGCCGCCCACGCTTTGTCGAATGCTTCGCGCGCCCAGTCGGTGTTGCGGACTAGGTATACGAGCACGCCGACTAATACGCCGATTGCCAGCGCAATTAGTACGAACGGGTTAAGCGCCGCCACTGCGTTCATTATTGCCGTTGCTGTTGCAGCGCCGAGCATACCTACGCGGTATAAGCGCAGCATAGCGTTCAGTTTCGACATGACCATCATGCTCATTACGATTACCTTAAACGCAACAAACGCGCCTGCGACTCCTGCGATTACCGCCTTGATCGGCTCCCAGTTATTTTTAATCGTTGTAGCGATTTCCTTCGCTTTGTTAATAACGACAATCAGCACCGGCAAAGCTGCGTCTTTAAACGCCAGGAACTTATCGGACATTGCCTGAAGTCCATCGACAAGCGGTTGCGTATCGAGCTTGCTGAGCCAGCCGCTTAACTGCTGAATGCTTTCGCTGGCAGCGTCTAGTAGCGGTTCGCCTGCAGCCGATTTGAAATCCGTCCACGACTGCTTCAAGTTACCGATGATGTTTTCCCAGCCGTCGGCCTCGCGTGATGCTTGGCCCATTGCGCCGGTCAGCTTGTTTGCGTCTTCAACCATCTGCAGCGACGTTAGCTGTTTCTGCGCTTCCGATAACTCCTTGAAGGACTTACCGTAAAGCTCGTTTGCGGCGGCGTTTCGTGTCGTTTCAGTAGACGATAATCCGAGTGCAGCATCGTTTTCAAAATTTCCTTTTAGAAATGACTGCAAGCTATCCGTCGTACTTTCGAGCGACTTATCGTAGAACGCCGCGCTGTCGGCAACAGCTCGCATGGATCGGTCGGCCAAGTCTAGCGAGTCTGCCGTGTCCATGCCGCCTGTCTTAGCGAATGCCGCGATTTTCGTAAAACTGCCTTTCATGCGGTTATCCAAGATAGACGCCTCGTCGCCGATTGCGCTTAGTTTTTTCGATGCTTCGCCTTCCATGTCACCAAACACCGTCGAGAATTGCGCTTCCATCGCCCGTGCTTCGCCGGCAGACTCAATCATACTGACGCCGAGGTCTTTAATCTTGTCGATGGCAAACGCGCCGGCTAATAGTCCGCCGACCTTCTTCGCCGTGTCGCCTAACTTGCTGGTGTTGCTGGTCAAGTTCGTTGTTTCTGACGACGTTCTGTTCAAGTCGCGTATTGCGTTACGCAGGCTGTCGCTCATGTTGTTCTGCAAGTTTAATATTGCGGTTAAGTCGAATGCCATTTACGTATTCTCCTTTCTACGCTTTCCGCTTCTCAGCCTTGCGCTGTTTTTCTTCCGCCTCCATTACGAGTTCTTCGCTTGCGTACATGAACATGCGGTGGCGGAGTTCTTTCTGATATACCTCGTCGGGCGGTATGTGGTGCTCTTGGTATATGCGATGTAGTAGATACGCTTCACCGCCCGACTTTATTAGTTTTTTATCTTCGTTGTGTCGTCTGAGAATCCGCTGATTTCCATAATTGTCTGCGTTAATTTAACAACTTCACCGGCTAGCAACGCTTTGTTTACAACGTCCGCCGCTGTTACTGCGTCATAACGCTCACGCAAGCCTGCGTCTTTGAAACTCGGATCAATACAAGCCGCCGCAACTAGCAAGCCGTTGATTTCCGACTCATTGACTTTGCCGTTCGGGCCTTTAGACTGTTCGTTGATTTTGTTTAACTCGTCGCTTGTAATCGCCTTAACCGTGAAGTCCACGCCCAAGCGTTTAATGTGTACCGTTTCAACCGTTTCTAATTCTGCTGTCAGTAATGCGTCTAATGCGTTTGGCTTGTTCGTCAATTTAATCCATCCTTTGAGTAGCGTATTTTTGTCGCAAGCACTCGCGCGTTGTGCTCGCTATTAAAAAGAAAAGCGCCCCGATTAGGAGGCGCGGTATTGCTTACTTGCGGCTGTAACCGCTAAATGTGAAGTTCCATTCTTCCTCGACAAGCGAGCCGACTTCGAAGTTCAGCAACGCGATATTATCGAAGCTGACGTTTTGAAGCGTGATGAACGTTTTGGCTTGCGGGCTTTCCGGGTCGTTGACTTCCATAACGAGTTCCGTTACGAATGGCGCCCATGTACCTTCGCCACGCTGTACTTGGCCTACTAATGAAAGTAAGTCGTTGTTGACGCGGTAGCCGCTGAACGACCCCTCGCCTTTCAACGTCGTTACTTTGTCGCCTAACCAGCGTGTGCCGGCGCGTGCTACTTCTTCTTTGCTGATTGCTACGGAAACCTCTGCGCTGGTAACGTTGAACAGCCATTGGCCGTCGTGGTAAACCTTACAGAACGTACCGTTTACGATTGTTTTCGAATCTAACATTTATGCGGCCTCCTTATACGTTTATAGTGATAAAAATACGTTCCATCGAATCGAGTTCTACGTAGCTAACCGCTAGGAACACGCTGTCGCCGACGCTTTCGCGCGTTGAATCAAGCGTTACGGAAGGTTCAGCGAGTACATTGTCGTTTGACAAGCCGCGCAAATACGCTTCGATAGCGCTAATCAACGTCACCTGACCGGCTTCGCTGTTGTCGAGCTTGCCGATGTAGCTCTTGCGGGCGGTCTTCGTAATGTCGGTGCTGACCGCCTGGCGCGCGCGCTGAATGCGAATCTTGCTAGCCGACGTTGTTAGGCCTTGCTCGATGCGTACGCTGTCGCCGTCATGCGTTAATACAAGCGTGCCGGTTTCAAGAGCCGCTTTGATTTCGCTGTTGCGCAAGCGTTTGGTAACGTCTGCGACCGGTAACTCGGTATACGTAATTGACGCGTTGATTGCTGTCCCTGCGATTAGCCCTGCGATGTAAGGCGCAAACTGGCCGCTGGAATATTCGGTGTCGCCAATGACAACGCCGTTCGCCACGTTAACCGCGTATGGGTCAAGTAACTGCGTCGTGCGCGCGTTGCCGAGCGTAATGTCCTGGTCGTCCGCTGCAGTGCCGCCGAACACGACGGTAAAGTGTTTGCCTTCTTCGCGGTTCACTTTGCACCACGCTAATGCCGCGTCTTGTTCAGCCGCCGATACTTCGCCGTCAAATGCGAATACGTTGAACGGACGCGCCTCAAATGCTGCGTATACATCTGCGTAAACTGCTACAGTCGGCAGCGTGTAGACTAACGCCTCTTTCGCGCCGGCCTGCAGTGCGAATTTAACCGATTGAATGTTCGCGTCGCCGAATAGCGCCTTTGCGTTTGACAGCGTATTGGCTGTAATCGTGTAGAATTGCGAAGGTTCTGCTGTACCCTCGTAGGTAGCTAAGGGAATCGCTACTGTGCCGCGTGTGCCGCCGGCGATTTGATCCGATGCCGCGTTTACAAAGTTGATGTAGACGTCGGGGCGAATCGGTAAGTTAGCCGAGTCGAATTGTCCTGCCATATCTTCCGTCACTCCTTCTTATTTCGTAATGTCTTGCGTATGTTGGGCGCGGCCTAGTTCTGCGTCAGTCAAGCCGTCCATAGTCGTCGATTCCGCCAATTCGTCGAAGGTGCTGCCGGTCATCGTGACGTCGTTAAACGTATTGAAGTCCTGCAAATCGTCGACAGTGAAATCGAGTACCACGCGGTCAACTTTCGTATAAACAGGTGCGTCGCGGTTGTCGTGGAATGAAACGGGCAGTATACAAATTACTGCGTTTATGCCGCTTTCCGTCTTGAACGGCTGCGACATCGAAAAGGCGCCGAGCGTAACGTGCCCCGCGCCAGTACCGAGTGTCGTTTGTTTGGAAAAGCCGCGGCTCAACGCATCCACCGCGTCAATGACGTCGATGTTCGTTTTGCCAAAGTAAATAAGCTGATAAATCCGTTCGACCTTTACGTGCAACGCCGACAAGTCCGACGACGACTGATTCGCTAAGCGGATAGCCAGTGCGCCGGGTGCGGGCGTTTCGGGAACGTCTTGCAAGTAGAATTTCGTAGCTGCCGGCAGTAGTGTCGCGGCAACTGTGCGTAGCGCTAGAATGTCGTCCTTTATCGCTGCCATGTTACGTTGACACCTCCCTGCCGTAGTTCGGCGTCCACTTCTTCTTCGATCCAATCGAGCCATGTATCTTTGCGCTGTTCAGCCGGCTCGTCGAGGAACTTCTTTACGGTTCCCGTCGTCTTCAAGCCGTGACCTCCTGCGTCTTGTTCGTGGATGTAGTAGGCATAGTTAAAGCGCCCGCTGTTAGTGGCGTTTGCCGATACTACTAGCGTGTTGTCGCTGACTTCGCCGTCAATCTGACGCCTTAAGTTACCGTCGGCCAATGGCGCCACGTCGCGGGATTCGAGCACCCAGTCGTCTTTGATATCGGTCAATGCGCGTTCGCCGCCGACTTCAGCAGCGCGCGGCATTTCTTCGAGCGCCTGTATAAAGCGCCGCATTTGGCTATTGAAATTACCGGCCATTATACGTTCACCTCCGTCAGCATTGCCTTGCCGTTCAGACCCCGGATAACGTTTACTGCGATCGGGCGGTACGTGCGGCTAATGCCGTTGTCGTCGACGTAAATAATGACATCGGTTAGGCGAATTTCGAGCAACTTGTCGAACAGAATCGACGCCGAGCTGGTTACTTCGTCGGCCGTCTGCGCGCTGGCTACGATCTTCGCCCCTTCGTCAATGCGGCATTTCTTCACGAACTCAATCGGCGCGTCACCGTTGCCCCATTCGTCCGTTTCGCCTTCGCGTATGATGGTTACGAGTTGTTTTAACGGGAGTACCGCCATTTACAACACCGTCCAACGTACGACTGGCTTCGTCGACAAATCAGCGTCGGGGTTTGCGTCGTTAATAAGCTCGACCGCTTCTTCCGGTATCAATGCGTCGAGGCCTTTTTTCGCCCAGTCTTTGAAGGTAAACGAAATGCCCTTAACGCTGAACCCGGCGACGCCTTGCTGTTGCAGCTTGTTCGTATCGTTATAAGCTGACGCAAGGACTGCCGCAAACAGGTACACCGCTTCGGCGGGCACTAAGTAAGTCGCAAACTTGCGCGTCAACGTGCGGCTGGCAACGTTCATCAGCGCTTGCTTGCGCGTTTCGTCGGCGTCGTTAAAATCTTCGTTGTCGAGCGTATTGAGTAGGATATACTGCGATGCTTCTTCGAGATTCCATAGCGTCATTTATAGCGCCTCCTTATTTTGCGGAGGGCTTACGCTTGGCTGCTGGTTTCGCGTCCTCCGCTTGCTTTTGTTTCGGTGCTGCGGGTGCTTCTTGCGCGGCTGGCTTGTCGGTTCGTGTTGCGTCGACCGCCTTTTCCAGCGCTGCAATTTCGTCCTTGTCGTCGGTTACATAGCGACCGTTCTTAAACGTCTTTAATCCGTCTTTAGCGTAGAAGCTGAAGCCGGCGTACTTCGATTCGAATACTGCCAATCTAAACACCTCCATAAGAAATGCCCGCCAGCAATGCGCCGGCGAGCGTTAATTTAATGCGTGGCTTATGCCAAGTTTTTAATGCGAGCGTGCGCTTTCTCCTGGTGGAACTCAAGCGTAAATTCGCCGACGATTTGTCCAGCGTAGTAGTCGCCTTGCTTACCAAGGTACTCATGCGTGAAGTTACGGCCAGTCAACGGTTTAACAGCCATGCGGTTAGTATCGACGATCAATACTTCGCCTGCGCCCAAGTTGTTGTTCAATACGATTTCAGCGTTACCGAAGTCAGATACGAAGTGGTCAACGACTTTACCGCGTCCGTTATCAGCGCGATCAATGCGGATAGCTGATTTCTCGAAGTTAGAGATAGCGCGTTTCTGTTTAGCGCCGACCATGATCTTGAAGTTACCGCCGCTGTTGAATGCGCCTTTTTCGTACATCTTCTGCATCGCGTCGTTAATCATTTCGTCGTTCAATGCGCCATTAGAAGCGTCAACAACGTTCGTTCCGATGAAGTTACGTACGCCGCCCATTTGACGAACAAGGCCGTCAGCCGACTCGTATTTCGTTCCGTTAATTAGCGCTTTCTCAAGTTGCAACGCAAGCTCAAGCTGTTTCTTCGACTTTTCATATTCGTAAATATCGTCGATACCGTGGTTCGCAACTGCTGCCGCTGTACCCGTGATCGAAATCGTTTCGTCGAAGATTTGCGTGAAGTTTGACTTACGTTTGCGTGCTTTGTAACGTGCGTTACGAGCGTCCGCGCCTTCTTCGCCTTCTACGAATTGGAACTCAGCAGTAGCGCCGTCTGTAATATCAGCCGCAGTAGTGCCCGCGTATCCGCGTGTTACTGTCAACGTTTCACCAGCGACAGCCGTTACTAGCATCAATTCTTCGCCAACCTTGATTACTGTGTTCGGTGAGAATGGTTCTGCGTCAGCAACGACGATAGAAGTGTCAGCCGCAAGTTTAGCGCCTACAACTGCCGATTCGTCTGATACCATTTCGTCTTCGAACCATTGGTGCTCAACCTGCGTTACCGGTTGGCTGAAGCCTAATACGTTAAGTAGTGGCGTTTGGTGCTCGTTTAGCAATAAGATTTGTTCCGATACCGATTCGCGTTTTCCTACTAGTTCACCTGAAAGAATTTTAGACATGTTAGTTTATCCCCTTTGAGTTTGGTTTTTTGGTATTAAAAAAGCCGCCAGCAAGTGACGGTTGTTACATTCCTAGTTCGCGCTTCAACTGTGAGTAGGCGGCCATGTCTTCGTTCTTACCTGTCCGCTTAAACTTGTCGGCTGCGTCCGCTAGCAATTGTTCTTTCGTTTTGTCTGTGCGTTCCGATTCGCCGTTGCTCGGTTGCCCGACTGGCTTCGGCGCTGCTTTCGCAACTAGGAACGGCTTTTGTTCAACGAGCGCCTTAATGATGTCGTCTACACCTTCGACGAGTCCGTCTTCTCCGACTGATACGCCGGACAAGTCCGCGAGCTTCAACGCGTCGTCGATGTAGGCTACGTTGTGGCCCGTTGCGACTTTGATAAATTCGTTCGTAATCGCCTGCTGCTTCGTCTTCGATTCCATTTCGGCGATTCGTTGTTGCAGCGATTGATTTTCTTCTTCGTATTTCTTCGCGATCTCCTGCGACCGTTCTTGCTCGCCAAGTTCGGCCAGGCGCTTTTCTTCGAGTTGCTTTTCGTATTCCGCCGCTTTCGTCTTCAATTCGTCATAGCCTTCGAATTTCTTTCGCTCGCGTTCGAGGCGCTTCTTCAAGGCGTCGTCGAATTCGGCTTGCGTCAGTAATTTTTCGGCTGCTTGCGTCTGAGGTTGCGATTCTGACGCATCTAACTTCGGTTCGTCGGGTGATTGCCCGTCTGGCGTCGGCTCCTGCGTCTGTTCAGCTTGCTCGTCTGCAAAGAATTGTAAGTTTAAGCGTAATAGGTCGTTGTTCATATCGTCCTCCACCGTTTAAGCGCCGTCGCGCATTGATTTAGTACGCCGTTGCAGTTTCAAGACGTAAACGTTCGGTCATAATAAAAACGCCTAGCTGATTAGCCGGCGTCTGACTTCCATCCTTTTGCTTTTTCGATTGTTATGACGAGCGTCTGGATATCGTCAGGCAAGTCGTCGAATGTCTTGCAATTCTCCGTCCTCTTGGAGATATCTAATCGTTTCCGCACACCGAGTTCAAGTATGGCGTCGGTTGCGAATACCTTAGCCAGTCTCCTGCTTAGTGAAATCTCCACTTAATCACCTGCCTTACTCGTATTCGTATCTTGGATATTCAAGACTGTTCTGTTAAGAACGACCATGTACTTCTGCCCAGGTACATCAATTGCGTCGTACCCTTGAACTGCCGCGAATCTTCCGTAATCACTCATTAGCAGTTTTTCGGACTCTAGGTTCGCCTTATCTTCAGGACGCTTAGCTTTTTTGATTCGATCATTCACGTCGTCCTCGTAATCCATGACTTCCCCGACAAGGTTGTCATACTTAACGACTCTTGATTCGGAGGCTAATGACATCCTCATAATCGTTCCTTTTTCTCCTGCGTAATCAACTGCCACGCCAAATCCGTCGTTGTTGCGCTTACCAGTCGCAGTATCCAGACCACCATAAGCGGTATATACGCCGTTTCCGTAAGTACCTAAGCCAGAGAATAATTCACCTTCTCGGAAGTCCTTAGCATGCGCATTAGATGAAACGCCTCGGTACAACTCAATGTCTCCGCCTTTAATCTGCTTATCGAGAGCGCTGGCACTGACTATTTTACCGGGGCCGTCAAAACCTTGCTCACGTAGGATAGATTTCATTACCTCATCTTCGCCACCTTCGCCTAAACGACGGGCGATGGTAGGGTCAGTCTGGAAGCGTCTAAGCGCGTCCGATTTAGTGATGTCCATCTTACCGGCTCTAACTGTCTGATTCTCCACGTTAACCACCTCCGCTGCCTCAATATTAGCATCGGTTACTTCCGGCGTGGTAATGTTATTGTTATTTTTTATACGATTTGACAGACGATCAAGGCGGCTGACGGGTGATACTGTATGACGGCAATTTGGATGGAATATGGAAGACTTCGGTAAATCGCCGATATAGGGATAATCACCCTCGGCTTCACGCGCCATCTTGACGATTTTGCCTTCGTAGTTTGCGCAGGCGTCTGTCGCTCCGTGCGAACTGATAACGCCATACAAAGCGCCGCGCTCAACCGCTTCATTAACCGTTGCTTCCTTGTGCGCTTCGAGCATCTTCGTATTAACGAGCATGTCCGTATACGCCTTCAGCTTCCAGCGTCGGCCAGCCGCATCAATGATCGCTGTGTCGGCACCTTCGCCAATGACACTGCGAAACTTGTTGCGTATTTCAGCGCTCAGCGCCGGCGTTGCGTTAATGCCTTTTGCCGATTGCTCGCGCATGACTTCCGAAGCTACTGTACGCATCGACACCTTGACTCGCTTGTCTATATTTTGCGTAACCTGCAATAAGTCCGACTGCGTGTCGGCGATAACCGCGGCGACTAAGCCCTTGTTGAGCTTGCCGAATTTAACGAGCGCCGTCGCTTCTGCCACCGTTGGCGCAACGCCCAGCGTAACCATCGCCTGTGCAGCGCCTAATGTCGCCGCCTGCGGAATGATTTCTTCGATGATTGCCGACACGTCGACGTCGAGCTTCTTCAAGATCGCACCGATACTAGCGGCGGTTGCCATCGCGTTCGCGCGGCGCACGTCCGTTATGTCATACGCCAGAATTTCAAGCTTGATTGCCGCGAGCGCCTTTTCGTATTGCGTGACAACGCGGTTGACGTCATAGTCAAACGTTGGTCTTGGTATTTCGCGTAAGTCCATTGCGCAGCGCCTCCTTTACGTAGACAGCCGCGACTTTAATCAGCGCCCGTAGTAGGTTCTTCGTTGCTTTCGCCAACTGGCGTCACCTCCGCCGCGGGTTGTGGCTCGTTGAATATCGAAGCATCGACCGTGCCGAACGCTGTTTCGTCGTCGTCAGCAATGCGTCGCATAATCTCTAGCGCCTTGTCGTCGTCCACTTCGTCCTGGCGTTTGATTGCGTCCATAACAGCCAACGTCGCTTTGCCGCCCGTTCTGATTTGCGCGATTTCGGCTTCTTCTTTTTCATTCTTCGGCAAGCCGTCTTTCCAGTGAATCGTCGGGTACACGGTGCCGCCTTTGTAGCCGCCGAACTGTTCGTCGAATAAGAAGCACGTCCATAGCGCGTCTTTAACGGCCTTGTCGTAGTGGTTGCGGATGCGTTTTACCTTCGATAATATCGGCATGAATCGCGCTTTAATGCCGGCGCCGTCTGTATGCGATGTACCCGATCCGCCAGCGTTTCCGCCTCCGCTAATCGTCGTACCGAATAGCCATTGCGGCGTTTCCGACATCTGATAGATATACGATAGTAGCAAGTCGATTTCTTTAAACACCGATTCAAGGTGGCCGTTCCACGTAATGGCGCCCGGTGTTGCGTCTTCTTTCGTAATCGGTATATACTTACCGCCGAACGACGCAGTGTTTGCGCTAGGCCCCGAAATGTCCGGCCCGTATAGCGTCGGGTCGGCGTGTTTCAGCAGGATATAATCGAGCTGCACGATGCGGTCTTCTAACGCCTGTAACGAGCTGGCGATTTTCTCAACGAAGCCTTGGCCGCGCCAATCGTCGTCGACTGACGTATACGGTACGTGAAATACCGGAATATGCGGTAAGCCGGTCGCCTCTACGTCTTTGCCCGACGCCACTTGTTCGCCGATCGTATACGTGGTGATAGGCACGCCGTATTCGCTGATAACGCCGATTTCAGGCCGTTCGTGCAGGCGATAGCGTTCGTATAGAATGAAGCCTGGCACGTGGCGCTCGACGTTTAAGAACGGCACCTCGCGCTTGGCCGTTTCTACCCATTCGATGTTGGCGATATTAACCGCTTTGAACTGTTTGATATTGCCGGCAGCCGTTTCGGGAAATACGCAGTCGGCGCGCACATGCTCGATGATCGGTTCCATTTCTTTAGCCGCCATATACGTTGCGAAGTCGTCCGGCGACAATGCCGCTTGTACTTCGGTGAAATCTTGGCGGTAGCCGTAACGCACCTTGACGAATGAGTCGCCGCGGTAGCCGTTCGACGTTGCGCTCTCGTAAATCAGCGTGTTCAGGTCGTTCTCTTCGACGTAGCTGTTAAGCGCCTGTTGTTCCGGCGACTTGTCGGGCAAGCCCGCTTCGTATATCGGCCGGTCGCCAATCAGTAAATCGGCTGGCTTCAGCGTCAGCAAGTACGGCAGGTTAATCGCAATATAAAGCCGTTCGAGCTGCGGTGCTTGCGGCGAATCTTTCAATAGCTCGCTGGCACGTTCGTACACTTCGAGCTGCTTGCCTTCGAAGAACTTCTTCATGCGTTTATACTTCGCAATGCGTTCGATGTGGTCTTCCGGCGGAAACTGACCGCCTGTTTCAAATAACGGCACGATAGCGCCTCCCTTCGGTTGTTATAGCCACGATGGCTTTTGTTGCAGCGTAATGGCCGCGCGTTTCAGTACCGACTTGGCGATTTCAGTCGCATCAATTAAATCGTCATGTGTTCCGCTGCCATAACGTTCAAACTGTTCGAGCAACTGCGTGTGGCTACGGTTAAAGCGCAACTTGCCCGACTCAATGTCCGGGATCATCGCTTCAATTCGCATTTCCTTGCGCATCCGCTGGTAGATTTTCTTAACGCGTGTGCCTGCCGGATAGCCAGCCGCTTCAAGCGCCTCTTTAAGCTGGTCAACGAAGAACTCCTGCGCTGCCTGCGCTTCGGCGCCGACTAAATGCGGCTGGTACTTAATGACGCGCTTGACCACTTCGTCAATGAAGACGTTGGGCTTCACGCGTTCGCCGTAGGACTCGATAACATATTCGACGCCCGACGTTCTGTGGCGTGCAATGACGGTTATTGCGCTAAAGTCGCCGCGCTGTTTACCCATCGCCATATCGACGCCCATTGCAACGTCATACTGCTGCGATTGTGCTACGTCCACGCCGTCGAGTTCGTTCTTGTCCGTCCAGTAGGTGAACGTTGCAGGCGCAAAGACCTGCGACTCTTCGTCGACCGGATTGTTCATATACTCGGTGTTAAACGCCTTGCTGCCGTTGTCCCATTTCCAACGCATCAGCTTATACAGCGGCTGAACGTCGGGCCACAAGACGCGTGACCCTTCGAGTAACTGCGGCTCATTGGCGTCATAGAATGCGTCAGTGGCGGCGAGTCGGTCGGGGTTGTCGCGGTCAATATAAAGCTGCCGGCATTGTTCCCATAGCTTGGCGTTGGCTGGCTCGTCGATAATGGCGCGATAGATGCGCGACTGAAAGTCCGACCGCTTGTGTAAGATCGTCATTAACAGCGACGACCAATGTACGGTTGTTCCCATGACGACGAACGCCGTGCGCTTGCCTTTCGGATCGCCTAGCGGCATAACCGTTTGACTGAACCATTCGCGCAGCTTCATACGCTGGTCTTCCGTCGAGGCGTTACCGCCGGGGCGTGCATCTTCGAGGTCATCGCAGACAATTAAGTCAGGCCGCGAGCCGTTCCAGTTACGTCCTCGCAGCGCTTGGCCGGTCGACGCCGCTTGTACTAGCGTGAGTTGCCGTTTGCTGTCGCCGTCTGTCGCGTGCCATGCGATGAACTCTTCCGAATTGTCGGTGAGGTTCGCCTGATCGCGCGGTGATAGCAACGGGCCGAAGTCTTGGCGCAACTTAACGTTGAACTTTAGCTGATTGCGTATCCACTCCATATTCGCTTTCGATACGTTCGGCGTTTCGGAGATAATAATGATGTACTTACGCAGGCGGTAAACGACTTGATGCACCGGAAAGTTCTTCGATAAATACGTTGACTTCGCGTGGCTTCGGGGCGCCGCTGCGGCTACCTTGGCGTTACGTTCAACGTTAGATACGACGTTCATTAGCTCGGTCAATTCACGGTGAAACGTAGGCGCTTCGTCGACGTGCGTGGTGTCGAAGCCTTCCCAGTTGCCGTCGTTGCCAGGGTTGCGTGCGTCGCTGAAATATTCGAGCGCAAATTCGAGCTGATCGACTTCGCAACGGTGCACGCGGGCCAATTGTGCCAATTCGCTTGCCACTTCGAAGTACTGCAGCGTTAAGTCGTCCGGCATGTCGTCCACGGCGGGAAATTCTGCGTTTAAGTAGTCGAGTATTGAGGTGAGTTCGTCGATGCGGGCTTGGCGGGCCGGGCGGTCTAGCCATGCGTTACTTAACCAGGCGATAATGACCGCCTCCCTTCCGTTAATAGTTGCGTGTATGTATTGCGTAAATATATGCGTTGACATTGCGTTAAATACGTCGTATACTCGGTGTAACATAATAATTAATATGAAACGGAGTGTTTAAGATGAACGAAGTACAAGCGATAAAAAGTAAAGCCGACATTAACCGCATGAAACGCTCACTACACGGCCGCGACCAGTTGTTATTTACGCTAGGCATCAACTTGGGCCTGCGCATTAGCGATTTACTGCAATTACGTGTGCGCGACGTAGTAGGCCGCGACTTTATCGACTTCACCGAGCAAAAGACCGGCAAGCGTAAGCGCCTGACGTTTAATAAGAGCGTCAAGCAAGCGGTTAAGGTGCTGGCGCCTAATACGTCGAAGGACGCCTACCTGTTCGCCAATCCGCGCACAGGCAAACCGCTGAGCCGCGTGCAGGCTTACCGTATTCTTAATGATGCCGCCGATCGGGCGGGCTTGCTGGCGAAGTACGGCGCAATTGGCTGCCATAGTATGCGCAAGACGTTCGGTTATCACTCGTATCAGGGTGGCGCAGACATTACGTTGCTAATGGCGGTATTTAACCACTCGTCGGTAGCGCAAACGCTGCGTTATATAGGCGTTACTGCTGACGATATAGCCTGCGTATATGAAGGCGTGTGCCTCTGACGAGTCACCTTCGTACCTGTGACGTAAAGACCGCCGTCACTTTAGGCGAAACAACGTTAAACAAGCACGAAATAAGCGTCTTAGCTCCGTTAGGGTACGAATACCTTACGCGGTAGCTAGGACGCTTATTTCGTGGTAGAATCGTGGTATAATAACGTCATGCGGCGTTCGACTTAGCGTTAGTTAGTTGCGCCGCCCAAATGTCGACCGAATACCGCTTGTCAGCGAGTACTTCGTCAATGCTCCGTCGGTTATCGAAGCACCAGTAAACGTAATCCCGGTATTCTGACGACGTCAGTCCGTTTATACCGGATAGGTACTCGATCACTGCTTCGAACTTAGGTAATAAAGCGATATCCTGCTCCGTAATCCATTCGAAAGGGTTGCGGGCGTGCTTCGACTCATTTAAAGTGGCGTTTAGCGGTACCATGTTCCGTATATGAGTTCCGCCGTGACCTATCGATAGAGGGATGAAATGGTCGTAGTGAATATCGGTCGTCTCAGTAAGCGGGCACATACCTGAGAATAGCGTCTGCACACTACTTAAATCGTCTTTGCGCCATTCATAGGGAAGCGCCCTCGCCATTGCACGTTTTCTATGTGCTTTTGCGCGCTTGGCTTACGGGTGCTCCCTTCGATAAGTACTGCATACCGCTAAGTAGCGTTCTCGGTTAGCGTAATACAGCTTTAGGTTGCGGTCTTTGTGGCACGTCTTACATTCGGACTTAACGCCTAACTTAGTTCGCCTACTCTTCGGAAATTCCGACAACAACTTCGTAACTGAACACGCATTACACACCTTATCCGTCTGCAAGCCGTCATCCTCCTTATTTTTCCACGAAGAAAAGAGCGCCAGCACATGCGGGCACTCGTTTATGATTTTTATTTGTCAAA
>NZ_CANMXD010000017.1:0-50955 GCF_947501725.1 uncultured Planococcus sp.
TCTGTCCAGCTCCAACGGCCAGCTCCTCGGGTCATAAGCCACTCTGGCTGTGCGGCTGAAAACATGCCACTTCGCCAGATCGTCTTATGCCTGTCGGAGCTGAGCGGCCGTTTCCGCTTTTCTTTCTGTCCAGCTCCAACGGCCAGCTCCTCGGGTCATAAGCCACTCTGGCTGTGCGGCTGAAAACATGCCACTTCGCCAAATCGTCTTATGCCTGTCGGAGCTGTGCGGCCGTTTCCGCTTTTCTTTCTGTCCAGCTCCAACGGCCAGCTCCTCGGGTCATAAGCCACTCTGGCTGTGCGGCTGAAAACATGCCACTTCGCCAGATCGTCTTATGCCTGTCGGAGCTGAGCGGCCGTTTCCGCTTTTCGTACTACAAACAAGCCAAAATTGCTTTTTTTGATTCTTCTGGCACGTAATGCTTTTCGCGGAAGACATTGTATTGCTTCGAGCGGATGGTTGTCAGGATTTCACGGTATACAAGTGCAGCCCCTTTGACTGGGACTCTTGAAGATAGCGGATAGTCCTGTATGGTTTCAAATGCTTTCTTATAATGGAATTCGGCTTTTTCCGCAAGTTCTTCCCACACGGCAATAAATTGCGGGCTGACTATTTCAGAACGCAGCTCATCTTCACATAACTCATATTTTCCCATGATTTCTTCCGGCAAATAAATCCGTCCCATTTCCAGGTCTTCCCCAATATCACGAAGAATGTTGGTGATCTGCATTGCATAACCGAGTGAAATGGCGCCTTCTTTCAGAATCCCTGTTTTTCCCGGTGCCAAAATCGGCAACAGCATCAAGCCGACCGTGCTCGCCACATGGTAGCTGTAGTTCAACAGCTCTTCCATGGTCCGATAGCGGTTGATGGTCAGGTCCATTTCCTGTCCCGTGATCAATCCCCAAAATGCCTCGACATCCATTTCATAGTTTTCAAATACATGTGCCAGGGCCACCCACATCGGATTTTCGAAATCGTAGTTCCCATTCAAAAATTCGTTGAAATCCACTTTGAACTGTGCAAGTTCTTCTTTGGAGTTGAGTCCTTCATCCACTATATCGTCCACTGTCCGGCAAAATGTATAAACCGCCCAAACAGCTTTACGTTTTTCCTTAGGCAATAAGGAAAATGCCTTGTAAAAGCTTTTCGAATGCGTAGCAATGACTTTTTCACAGGAGATATAAGCATCTTTCAAATTCATCATGTCATGCACTGCCCCTTTCCTTTGCAAAATCGCCTTGGATTTGCTCTGCCAGCAGCTTTGCACCTTGCATGACAATTGGAATGCCTCCTCCAGGGTGTACAGAAGCACCAACCGCATACAAGCGATCTGTTTTGTATGGTTTGACTTGGGGACGGAAAACACCTGACTGGAATAAGGTTGGACCGATTCCGAAACTGCCTCCTTTAAACAAGCCGAAAGCCTCAGCTTCTGCAGGCGTCCGGACTTCCATCCATTCGACCGCTTCCCGGAAATCCGGAAAAGCCAATTCTTCCATTCGGTCAATGATTCTGTCGATCCATGCTGTATCGCTCGCCCAATCGATATCTGTTCCTGAAGGCACGGGCACCAGTACATACATAACACCTTTTCCTTCAGGAGCAAGTGAATCATCTATCTTCGAGGGATGAAAAGTGTAGATTGCCGGGTTTTCAGTCTTCTGCTTCTTCATAAATACATCATCCATATGGTCCTCATAGCTATCGCCAATGAAAAATTGATGGACATTTCCTTCTTCATATACCTTATTCAATCCGAAATACAGTAGCACGCACCCTGAGGAAGCTGTATAGCTCTTCTTCTTCTGTTCCGGCAATACTTTTTCAATACCAGGGAAATCGCCATTATAAACAATCGCATCGAATGCTTCAAAGCCGTCTGTTGTTTCAATCCCTTTAGCTTTTCCGTTCTCTGTGACAATCCGTTTTACTGCAGTATTTTTTTTGATGGTCAAGTTCTCACGTGACCGCAACGCTTTCTCCAAGGTTGGGATAAGACTTCCATAACCGCCTTTTAAATAATATACCCCATGTTCGTGTTCACTAAAAGGAACAAGCGAATACATCGCCGGGGCACGGAAAGGATCTCCACCGATATACAAGGACTGCAGAGAATAAGCTAATTGCAGCCGTTCATCCCGAAAATAATTTGAAGTGAGTTTTTTGACTGACTGCTGAGGCTTCAGCTTAAGCAGTTTTTTTATATTTGCAGCTGTAAAAAAATCGGCTTTATTGACAAATGAATGCTCTAAAAATGAGGACTTGCCGATTTCAAAACGCTTGCGCCCTTCTGAAATATACCGTAGAAACCCTTCTTTTTCAGCTGGAAAGACGTTTTCAATCTCTTCCAGTTGACGATTGATATCCGGATATTTTGTGTAGACTGTTCCATCTGAAAAACGGATGGAATAAAGTGGATCGCATAATAGTAATTCGATGTCCTCAGCCGGAATCCCTGCCTGCTGAAGCAAGTCCTGAAACATTTCAGGCAATAAGACAATCGTCGGGCCCTGATCCACTTTAAAACCGTCTCGCTCGACGAATGTTAACCGGCCGCCAAGCTTTTCTTCTTTTTCAAAAATAGTGACGTCGAAGCCCATATTGGTTAAATACAAAGCGCCCATCATACCGCCGACGCCGCCACCGATCATCGCGATTTTCATGCAAATCCCTCCAATGCCGGAAGAGGCAAGATCGGGATGCCTTTTTTGCCATGCTGCTCAAGGATGCCGTTCGCCGTAATACGGGCAGATTCCAAAATAGTCGGTAATCCGCTTCCAGGATGAGTGCCCCCGCCGACCAACCAGCAATTCCCCAATTCTTCAAATTTATTGTGCGGACGAAATACCATCATTTGTGTTAATTGATGCCCAAGATTGAATGTTGCTCCCTGGTAAACCGAATAATCTTCCTGCCAGCCCATCGGTGTCAACATTTTTTCAACTTCAATATGATCACGCAGATTCTTGAATTCCGTCTTTTCTTCTATAATATCAAGCACCAATTCACGGAAAGCATGCTGCTCTTTTTCCCAGCCGATATCACTGAAGTTATTGGGTACAGGGGCTAAAATATACAGCGCTGATTTTCCTTCAGGCGCTAATGTCGGATCGGTGACACTGGCATTCTGAACATAAATGGAAGGATCTGCAGAAAGGATCCGCGATTTTGTCATCTCTTCAACGTTTTTCTTGTAATCTTTCGCAAATACGATGGTGTGATGGGAAAGGTCGTACTTTTTATCAAGACCCAGATACAGCATGAAGGTGGAACACGAGTATTTTTTCTTCGCCAGTTTCTCCGGCGAGTACTTTTTCAGGATTCCCGGTTCGACCAGATTATTCATGGCATGGGCAAAATCACCGTTTATGATCACCTCGTCCGCTGCTTTACGTTCGCCGTTTTCAAGGTCTACTCCTTTTACTTTGCGGTTTTCAATCCATAATTTTTTAACACCTGTACTGGTGTGGATTTTGCCGCCTAGTTCTTCCACTACTTTGGCCATCGCTTGCGAGAGCTGGTTAACCCCACCGATTGGATGGTAGATGCCGTAAGCATGTTCCATATAGGAAAGAATCGAAAAAGCACCGGGACATTCCCATGGCGACATACCCAAATATTTAGATTGGAAAGCAAAAGCCATTTTCAAGCGCTCATCCTTAAAATAGCGGGACAATACATCATACAATGTTTTATTCACTTCGAGTTCCGGCAAAGCTTTCAGGACTTTCGGATGGACCATTCCAAAATAACTGTCCATCTTCGTTTGCAGAATCGGCGATAAAGCTTCCAGTTTCTTTCCAGTCTCTTTCATAAAACGTTCATATCCGTCGCCGTCACCTTTGAATTTTTCATTGATCTGTTTTTTCATTTCCTGGTTATTGCGTGTCATCACCAGTTTCTGATCTTCAAAAACCAACTCATACATGGGATCCAGTTCAACCGCATTCATATAATCTTTTAAATTGCGGCCGGTCGCTTCAAACAACTCTTCCACTAAATGCAGCATGCTTAAAAAGGTTGGCCCTGTATCAAACGTGAAGTCCCCAAGACGCAACTCTGCGTTTCTTCCCCCTATCCATGCCTGCTTCTCATAGACATCCACCTGGTATCCTTTACTGGCCAATAACATAGCTGCAGCTAAACCACCAGGCCCGGCTCCGATCACAATCATTTTCTCCGACATAACAGATGCCTCCATTTCAAATTACCCTAAATAACTCTACATTTATTATACAAACATTATACCGCCTAGCTTTTAAAAAGACTATTTATTTGAATTTACCCTCTTTTCCTATTTTTACTTTATTCATCAAGCATTTATTTTGATCCGGAGGTGACCAGTGAGATGCGGAAGAATAATCTACTGATTTTATAGCATTCCATAAAAAAATCCGGCTCATGTTTATGAGCCGGATTTTGCTTATTTCAATATTTTTATTTTTACGTTTTTGCGTCCCCACTTGAGTGCATTGCTTTGAGTGGGAATAAAGACATCAATTTTATTTCCTTTAATCGCACCGCCTGTATCGCCTGCGACTGCATAGCCATAGCCTTCAACATGGACTTTTGTCCCCAATGGAATTACCTTCGGATCTACCGCGATGACTTTAAGCCCCGGATTTTTCTTTAGGTTAAGCCCTGTTCTGGTAATGCCGGAACACCCTTTGCAATACGCCGTGTAGGCAGTTGCACTTACTGTAAATTCTTTAGCTACCGATCCGCTTGTCGAACGGGAAGGCGTCGTTTTTTTGGAAGCTGGCTTTGCTGAAGATTTTTTCAATTGAAGCTTTTGTTTCGGATAAATGGTATCGGATTTTAGTCCGTTCCAAATTTTCAAATTGCTGACTGAAACTTTTTGCGTTTTTGAAATCTTATATAATGTGTCCCCGCTTTTTACTGTGTATGTATTTGATGCGGCTGAACTTTCAATCGAAGTGCCTAGGAATAAAATCAGTGCAAAACTTAAGACTGCCAATAGTTTTTTCAATCTGCTATCCCCTTTGCTTTTTGTAAGTACAACTAAAATAGCACGGGAATATTACAGACACGTAACAATAAAGGGCATGTTTCATTACAATACGGCTTCATTATATGACATAAGTATTGAATAGACTCTTTTAAAAACCTAAATAATGGCATTAAAAAAGACTTTTATACTATTTCAAATGATGCAGCCCTCTTTTATTTCCGGGGAAATAACAAAAGCACGAGCTCTATTCAGCTCGTGCTCACTGTTTATTTATTGGCTTTATGCACTTTTAATGTTTTTCCTTTTATCGTCTTATCTTTCATGGCTTTCAGCACCATCGGTCCTTTGCCATTTAAAATATCGATGTAAGTTACCGTATCCTGGATCTTGATGATCCCGATGTCTTCAGCAGTTACACCTGGAATACTTGTGAGTGTTCCGACGAAATCAAAGGCACGCAGCTTCTTTTTCTTGCCGCCATTAAAGTACAGTTTAAGGATATCTTTATTGACTTGCTCATTTTTATTTTTCTTCAGCTTCGGACGGCTTTCCAGTTTTTCTGTAAATGCCTGCATCGCTTCATCCACTTCACCAGGTGAAGGAGCTGTTCTGCGCGGAATCTCAAATCCGATATAATCTTCGATTTCAGCCAGGAATTTATCTTCGTTTGGTGTAACGAATGAAATCGCTCTTCCTGTTTTTCCAGCGCGGCCTGTACGGCCTGCACGATGGACATAGCTTTCTTTTTCCATTGGCAGGTCATAATTAATGACATGCGTAATACTGTCGATGTCAATTCCACGGGCAGCGACGTCGGTCGCCACCAAATAGCGGAATTCACCGCGTTTAAAATCGTTCATGACTGCAGTACGGTCTTCCTGCAGCATGCCGCCATGCAACTTATCGCATGTGTAATAATGCTTTTCCAATTGCTCCATGACAAAATCGACATTGTCTTTGGTCCGGCAGAAAATAATGCAGCTATCCGGATTTTCGACGATGGTTATGTCACGCAATAAGGAAAACTTTTTCTGTTCCGCTACAACAAACAGCGAATGATCAATTTTAGCTGTCAGGTTTTCCGCAGAAGCAATTTCAATATGCTGGGGATCGATCATGTATTTTTTCTGCAGCTTTTCTACGTTTTCAGGCAAAGTTGCTGAAAACAACATCGTAGTGCGTTGCTTCGGCAATTTGTTGATGATTGCTTCCACTTGCTCCACGAAGCCCATATTCAACATTTCATCCGCTTCATCCAGAACCAGATACTCGATCCGTTCCAAATTCAATGTTCCACGCTCGATATGATCAAGCACTCGGCCTGGCGTACCAACCACAACATGGCATTTTTGCTTGAGTTCAGCCTGTTGGTATGCAAATGGCTGTTTGCCATAAACTGCCGCTGCTTTAATGCGTTTGAAGCGTCCGATATTCGTTAAATCCTCTTTTACCTGATCTGCTAATTCACGCGTCGGCGTCAAAATCAAAGCTTGAGGCTTATTTTCTTCCCAATCGACCAATTCACAGATCGGAATTCCGAAGGCAGCAGTCTTCCCGCTTCCCGTTTGGGACTTCACCGTTATGTCAGTCTTTGAAAATGCGACAGGAAGAACTTTTCTCTGCACTTCTGTCGGCTCCGTATAACCAAGCCCCTCAAGGGCCTTTACGATTGGTTCACTGATGCCGTATTCTTTAAATTGTTTAGTATTCATATTCGCTCTCCATCTCCGTTCAAAAATTTCAGGTTCTTCTATTATCGCACGGATTTGAAAATTCTGCTGTTAAACGATTATTAAGTTTTATCCCCTCATTGATCCATCAGGCTTACAGAGACTTTAACATCCAAGGACTGGCTGCCCCCGCGGTAAACGCCCTGAACGGGGCTGACATCATTATAATCCCGTCCAACTCCAACACGGATATGGTTTTCCAATGCTTCAACGTTATTAGTCGGATCCAAACCAACCCATCCAATGCCCGGCACCATCACTTCCACCCAAGCATGGCTTGCTGCGTCTCCGACCAGTGCAGAGTTTTCACCCACATACAGGTAGCCGCTGACGTAACGGGCAGGTATATGCTTGCTGCGCAGGATGCCAAGCATAACATGCGTGATATCCTGACAAACACCTTTTCTAAGCTCAAAGGATTCTTCCGCCTTCGTAGTGACAGTTGTCGATTCCCCATCATAGGTGAAATGCTGGTGAATGTATTCCATCACATCAATTGCGTATTGGACTGGATTCTTCATCATTCCCAGTTCCCGGTCAATTTGGCTCATTTGTTCAATCGTTAAATACGTATAAGCTGTATTACTTAAAAATGCCAGATAGTGTTCACCGAATAATTGAGAATGAAAAATGGCACTCATTTCTGGTGAATAATCAATCCGGTGGATAAATGGACTTTTTTGGATGCTGACAATGGACGTTGTCTTCACTTCCAGGTGCTGATGGTGCTCCGCGATAAAAAAGGTCTCCACATGGTTCCCCCAAATATCGATATGTTCCTTGGTTAAGGAAGCCGGGGTGATTTCTGCACGATACGATAAGAGACGTTGGCATTCATCGGTTCTCGGCTTTAAACGAATCGAATTCATACTCTGATCCACAATGGTTTCGTACTCAAAAACATTCGTATGCTCAACTTTATATTTCATAGATGTTATTCCTTTCGTGCCCATGCTCTGTGATTGGCTGGACTTCATCGGTTTTGTCTCGGAGTCGCTTAAATAGTAGGTTTTCGAAAAAATCTGTCCGACTTCATTGCAGCCATTCTGAAATTCATTCAGAAAATCCATAATTTCATCTGAGTCAAGCTCATCAATATTGATTTCTTCAAATTCTTCCTGCAGCTGATCCAGTTTTGCATAAAGCTCCCAGGAATAATGAGAAATTTTCCCGCCTTCCAGCTCATCGATGGCTCTGCGGACATGAGTCAGACAGTAGCGGATCGACCTCGGGAAATCCGTATTGGCAATCAGGAAAGTCAGGACCTTCTTCGGGTTCATCTGTGGAGGATTCATTTTTAAATAGGCATTGTAGCCGTTTGTCATCCGCAAAGCAGCCAACCAATAATAATAATCTTCGGATTGCGCTTCGAGCACCCGTTCTCTTGTACGCTCACAAACCACATTTAAAATACGCGCTGTTTTCTCCGCACGTTCCAGCCATTTGGCGATTTTAATGATTTGATAAGCTACTCCCCGCGACATGGAAGATTCTACAATGCCCTGAGTGGTCAAAGAGGTCAGTTTGACATGCTCAAGGAATTCACGCATTTCTTTGACTGTGCAGTGTTGCTGATCCATTTCCTTTAAAGCCAAATAACAGCCGTTCCAGGCTTCCCAGTAATCATCGGGAATATGGTCTCTGCTGATTCTTGCGTTTTCGCGAACGACTTTTACACAGCTTGCAACGGAATTGAAATTGGTTTCTTCCATTGCTAAATAATGGACAAGCTGGTCTTCCTGGTAACTGGGCATCGATTTGATCTGCTCCATCGTTTCTGTCGAAGCACAAATTTCATAAATCAGCTTCCAGTCACTGTCCCCAATCAGCTCTTCATCAGCTGCTTCAATCATCTGCAATAATTGTACATCCAGTATACGGGCGTTATTCTCCGCCCTTTCAACGTTTCTCGACATCCAATACAAAGAATTCGCTACACGGCTAAGCATCAGGCGTCCCCCTCTTCTTCTCTTTTCTTGAACACCCATGTATCCTTCCCGCCGCCACCCTGTGAAGAGTTTACAACGAGTGAGCCCTCTTTTAAGGCAACCCGCGAAAGTCCGCCTGGCATTACATGCGTATCAACTCCCCGGACCACAAAAACCCTTAAATCGACATGGCAGGGATAAAACTCTTCTCCCTGGTATGCAGGAGCCCTCGATAATTTGATGGTCGGCTGCGCAATATACTGGTGAGGGGCTTCAATGATTTTTTCGCGGAATTTTTCAATGAGCTCTTCCGACGCATGTGGTCCAACCAGCATATCGTAACCGCCTGAAGCGCCGACATTTTTGACCACTAATTCGTTCAAATGATCCAATACCCACTCCCGTTCTTCCGGTTTATCCAATAGATAAGTTTTGACATTATCGATTATGGGTTCTTCATCCAGGTAGTATCGGATCATATCCGGCACATAGGCATAGATGGCTTTGTCGTCTGCCACACCATTACCGATGCCATTAAGAATAGCTACATTGCCTTTTCTATAGGCCAGCAATAATCCGGGAACACCCAATGCTGAGTCGGCCAGAAACGCTTCAGGATCCAAATAATCGTCATCAATCCGACGGTAGATGATATCTACACGCTTCAGGCCTCTGATCGACTTCATATAGACGATATTCTTTTTGACGATCAGATCCCGGCCTTCCACCAGGTCAATCCCCATCTGCTGCGCTAGAAAGACATGGTCATAATAGGCAGAGTTGTACATCCCCGGTGTCAATAACACGGCAAAAGGCTTTTCTTTTCTCGATTCCGGTGCATGATCCAATATGGCTTGATGCAGGTGGGAAAGCTGGTGCTCGAGGGTATGAACCGATTGACTGGCGAAAAATTCGGGGTAAACCTGGCGCATGACATATCGATTTTGATACACATAGGACAAGCCTGACGGATTACGCAAATTATCTTCAAGCACATGATATTTGCCGTTCTCATCCCGGATCAGGTCAATTCCAGCTAAAAAGATGTGATTTTTCAGCGGGATATCAATCCCTTTCACTTGTTCTTCGTAATAGTATGGATTTTCTTCGACTAACCGTCTTGGAACAATACCATCCTGCAGAATCCGCTTTTCATTGTACACATCTTCCAAAAATTGATTGAGCGCTTCCGCTCGTTGGATCATCCCTTTTTCAACCACTTCCCACTCTTCAGAAGGAATGATGATTGGAACAAAATCAAAAGGCATCGTTCTTTCCGTGCCGACATTATTGTTATATACAGTGAACGTGATGCCTTGCCTTAGAAACGACAATTGAGCTGTCTCATGCTTTTCTCTCAGCTCTTCTTCCGAAAATCGCTGGAGTACATCGAAGAATTTTTGGTAATGTGATTTCGGTTTTCCTTTCGGTGTAAACATTTCGTCAAAAAATGCTCCCGTAGAATACGTTTTAAACAAACGAACAACCCCCTCAGTACATAGAATATTCAGATAAAACGAGTTAAGAAAAAAGCTATGCCGTTTCTAGAAACGAACATAGCTTATCCTGGTTCTATTATACCAAACTTACTTTTTGAATGTTGAATCATTTGAGGATGAGCTATCTTTTTTCGAAGAGTCATCCGATAGATCCTTTTTCAGGGAATCCGTGTATTCGGTACTTCCTCCATATGGCTTGTTAGCTTCAGAAGAAGAACTTCCGGAAGAATTTGTTTTACCGAATGTTGAATCATCCTTTTTTGACGAATCGTCTGATACATCTTTTTTCAGGGACTCTGTATATTCGGTGCTGCCCCCATAAATTCCGCCTGTCGGCTTATCAGTATTAGGAGAAACATTGCTTGATGAACTTGTTTTGGATTTGTCGGTTGAACTGCTGTCCTTATCTGCATTTCCGCCAACATCGTCCTGAAGCGTCTTATTGGCTTTATCCAAAGCGTCTTTTTCTTTGTTCATCATATCCTGTTGCGCATCTATTGCTGTTTTTACTTTTTCCACCGCTTTGTTGACCGTCGGCTTCACTTTATCAACCATACCGCCTGATTGCTCATTTAAACGATCGAGCCCTTTTTTGATGTTGTTCTTCATATCTGCTTTACTGGTTTGAGAAGTTCCGCCTGTTTCAGTTTTCTGCTGCGTCATTGCTGCACCGATTAATGCACCAAGACCGATCAATACAAGTTTACCGAACATGCCGCCTGATGAATTTCTGGCCATTTGAATCTCTCCTCTTCGTTTTTGTATAGTCACTGTGTATAAAGTATTGACTAAATTGCATGTTTTTAAACATTTTGGACAAAATAAAAGACACCTCGAACTGTCTTGGGTGTCTGGGTTCAGCATCTATGAACTTAGTCTTCCTTCTTCTTTTAAAACCTGTTCGAAAGCCTTCACAACTTCCTCATCATATTGAATCCCAATCAGACTGTTGATCTCAGCCATCGCATATTCAGCAGTAAAGGCAGACCGATAAGCCCTATCCTCTGTCATTGCATCGAAAGTATCGCATACGCCGATAATTTTTGCTTCCACTAATATCTCGTCACCTTTTAATCCGAATGGATAACCTCTTCCGTTGACGCGCTCATGATGCTGCTCGACGATATCTGCTAAATCCGCATAGGCGGTTTTTCGAATCATAGCAGCCCCGTCGCCTGGATGCTTTTTCACCAACTCAAATTCATCATTTGTTAATTTACTTGGTTTCTTGAGAACTTCTTCCGGGATGTTGATTTTGCCTATATCATGAAGGATGGAAGCCAAAAATAAACTCTCTATCTGCTCTTTCCCTAACTTCATTTTTGCTGCAGTTTTAACGGCATAGTTGGCCACTCGCGAGCTATGATTAAATGTGTAACGATCTTTCTTTTCAACAGCTTCACCAATTTTTCTTAACTCACTAATCATATTACTTAAATAATGAAAGACGGGAGTGGTGGAAACTGATAAGAAAGTTATTTCTTTTAGTACTGTAAAATGGATTGCAGACTCTAAGTTCTTGCACGAGAAAAAATCATCCGTACTTAACCTTAGAATATCACCGTCAATCTCTGCTTCCACTTCGCCAGATAGTATATAGAAAAACTCTTGGGCATCCTCCTGATCTCCTGGAAAAAGCATAAAAGTACTACCTTGCATTACAGTTTGCTTCATCAATTCTATTCCACTTCCACGTCCTAAAAGATCGAGTGTGGTTGAGCCATTTTTCACTTTTTCAAGATGACCGTTTGTTAGTATATCCAAGCCTTTCACGCATACACTTCCTTTTCCAAAAAAATATGAGAGCAGAGAATACCGCCTCTACTCTCATATTACTCTACTTAAGGTTTTTTAGACAACTAGTTTACCAAGCTATCACAACAATAGGATCTATCATAGCAAAGCGATCAGCAAACTCAACTCGAACCAATTCAGGTCTTGTATTGATTCCTGCTTCTCTGGCATTTTTCATTCCAGTTTTAGTCATTTCTCTTGTAGTTGCTTTTAGTTCATTTATCAACGCATTCACTTCTTTATTGTAAGAAGAGTACAGTTTATTTTTTTCTGAAACGTGATCAGCAGTAGCTGCCGCTTTTTCATAAGCCGCGAACAAAACATCCGATTGGTCTTGGACAAGTTTGATTTCAGCTTCAATATCCATATTTACCTGATGAATAGCATCTATAGCTGCAGTAATTGCTGGAGTTTCTTCCTTTTCTACACTCCCTGCTGCAAATGCACTCGTACCCAACACCATTGCCATGATCAACGAAAATAATACAGCAACTAAACTCTTTTTAAACATATTTATTCCCCCTATTTCGTTTGTTATTAGCAGCGCATGAAATTCCAATCTTTTATGAGTGAACGTGAATAACATGTCACTATAAATTGACTTAAAATACCAGCTCTCACCTTCTATAGTATATACTTTATAGACATTTCGCACAACCTGTTATTGCACTATTTAGATAAAAGACACAACCTTTACATTGGCGAAATCTTTCGGGAGCGCTTTGTAAGCAAATAGACATTATTGAAGCTTCACATGTCCATAATATTGTTTCCGAGAACTTCATATGCAATGATTTATCACTTCCCACCATAAAAAAGTAGCAGCCGGACTCAATGATGAGTCCAACTGCTACTTTCTTTCAAAAAATATTCATTTTGCGCACTTACTATGGCAATACAGTAGTTCCCATAAGGAATCGATCGCATTCACGTGCGGCTTCACGGCCTTCATTAATTGCCCAAACGATCAGGCTTTGGCCACGGCGGACATCTCCTGCCGCAAACACGCCTTCTACGTTGGTAGTGTATTTTCCATATTCTGCTTTGACGGTCGAATTCACTTCAGTCTCTACTTCCAGCTGCTGAATCAAGTCCTGTTCAGGTCCACTGAAACCGATGGCAATCAAGACCAAGTCCGCTTTCCATACTTTTTCTGTACCTGGAATTTCTTCGCGGATCCGATTGCCTTTTTCATCTATCTTCAGTTTTACATTTACGGTATGAACTTCTTTGACTTGTCCGTCTTCATTGCCGACGAATTTCTTTGTCATGACTGCATAAGCTCTCGGGTCTTCGCCAAAAGTTGCAGCCGCTTCTTTATGCCCGTATTCAATACGGTGAACTTTCGGATACTGGGGCCATGGATTGCCCTTTTCATCGCGAATAGCTCCTTTTTTATCATAGACATCAAACTGCACAAGACTTTCGCAATCGTGGCGAACAGAAGTGGCTAAACAGTCCGTTCCCGTATCTCCGCCGCCAATGACGATGACGTTCTTGCCTTTAGCCGAGATGAAGTTGCCGTCTTCGAAATTCGAATCCAGCAGACTTTTCGTGCTGGCATGCAGGAAGTCCATCGCAAAATGAACGCCATCCAGCTCACGGCCTTCTACGTCGATATTGCGGTGAACCGTTGAGCCTGTACACATGACAACCGCATCGAAATCTTCCTTCAATTTCGAAGAAGGATAGTTTTTCCCTACCTCTACACTCGTAATGAAAGTGATGCCTTCTTGTTCAAGAAGATTCACGCGTCTCGTCACCATATCGTATGACAATTTCATCTCTGGAATCCCGTATGTCAGCAATCCGCCTACGCGGTCGCTTTTTTCAAATACCGTCACCAGATGTCCTGCTTTATTCAATTGAGCTGCAGCAGCGAGTCCGGCAGGGCCTGAACCAATTACCGCCACTTTTTTGCCGGTCCGTGTTTTAGGCGGTTCGGGAACAACCCAGCCTTCCGCAAACCCACGCTCGATAATAGAACGTTCCACTGTGCGGATGGCTACCGGCGGTTCGTTGATTCCCAATACACAGGAACCTTCACAAGGAGCCGGACACGCCGTCCCTGTAAATTCCGGAAAATTATTTTTAAGGTGCTCGCGGTGCAACGCTTCTTTCCATTGTCCGCGATAAACAAGATCATTCCATTCTGGGATGAGATGGTTTACAGGGCAACCGGTCGTTACATTGTCCAGTTCCATTCCGGTATGGCAAGTCGGCACTCCACAGTCCATACAGCGCGCGCCTTGTTTTGCCACTTCTTCATTCGACAAAGGGATTGTATAGTCATTCCAATCTTTTGTCCGTTCAGCCGGTTGGCGCTCTTTGACTGTTTGTCTGCCATATTCCATAAATCCTGTTGGTTTCCCCATTGTTTCCCTCCTACTCACGATTTCTCATGATGAAATCTACAGGTTTCCCTATTTTCAAGAAACCTGGATTTTTTATTTGGTTGTGATTTCAGCTCTGCTTTTGGGCACTTTCGCTTTTCTTTTGTCCAGACTCCAGCGCCTAGCTCTTCGGGATGTAAGCCGATCTGGCTGTGCGGCTGAAAACATGCCACTTCGCCAGCTCATCTTACACCTGTCAGAGCTGAACAGGCACTTTCGCTTTTCCTATTTCGCGGCGTTAGCCATTTTGCTTTCTTCAAAAGCAGCCATTTCTGCTTCAGATTTCGCCATGCCGCTGCTTTGCAATTTGTTGATTCGTTCATTGATTTGCAGGTAAGCTTTTGGAATGACGCGTACAAATTTAGAAGTATAAATGTCCCAATGCGCCAGTAAACGGGTTCCTTTGGCGCTGCTTGTATAATGAACATGTTTTTGAATCATTTCACGCAATTCTTCGATTTCCGCTGGATCGGCAAGCGGTTGTAGATGAACCATTTCTGCATTGCAGCGTTCACTGAACGTACCTTCTTCATCTAGTACGTACGCTACTCCACCAGACATACCGGCCGCAAAGTTTTTGCCGGTTTGTCCCAGAATCGCTACCCGTCCGCCTGTCATATACTCACAGCCATGATCACCGACGCCTTCAACAACAATTTTTGCTCCGCTGTTTCTGACTGCAAAACGTTCACCAGCGACGCCATAGATATAAGCTTCACCGGCAGATGCACCGTAGAACGAGACATTACCGATGATGATGTTGTTTTCCGGAAGGAAAGTTGAATCCAATGCCGGATAAACCGTAATTTTACCGCCTGACAAACCTTTTCCGACGAAATCGTTGGCATCACCGATCAGATTCATCGACATTCCTTTTGGAATAAATGCTCCAAAACTTTGTCCGGCAGACCCTTGGAAGTTCAAGTTGACCGTGTCTTCAGGCAAGCCTTCCGCGCCATAGCGTTTCGAAATGGCACTGCCGACAATTGTTCCTGTCGCTCTATGGATATTGCGGATCGCTGTCGCCACTTCTACGCGCTCTCCAGTTTCAATGGCTTTTCGGCAACGCGGCAGTAGCTCCTGGTAATCGAGCGTCTTTTCCAACTCATGATTTTGTTTGATGGTTGCATAGCGTCCCACTTTTTCGGGAAGGTCTGGCTGATACAACAAGGCACTCAAATCGATGCCGCCTGCTTTCCAGTGATCCACTGCCTGATTGGCTTCGATAACATCAGTACGGCCGATCATTTCATCAATTGTACGGAAGCCAAGTTCCGCCATCAGCTCACGTGTTTCACGTGCGATAAAGCGCATGAAATTTGCTACGTGTTCCGGGTCTCCACCGTATTTCTCGCGAAGCTCCGGATTTTGCGTCGCAATGCCGACAGGGCAAGTATCCAAATGACAAACGCGCATCATAACACAGCCGAGTACGACGAGAGGGGCGGTTGAAAAGCCGAATTCTTCTGCGCCTAATAGAGCCGCTGTCACTACATCGCGGCCAGTCATCATCTTGCCGTCAGTTTCCACAACAATCCGATCGCGCAGACCATTCAATAGAAGAGTCTGGTGCGTTTCAGCCAAACCGATTTCCCATGGCAGACCTGTATGTTTCAAACTTGTCTTCGGTGCCGCTCCTGTTCCGCCATCGTAGCCGCTGATCAATACGACATCTGCACGGCCTTTTGCTACACCGGCTGCTATCGTTCCGACACCTACAGCCGATACCAGTTTAACGCTTATGCGTGCATTTGGATTTGCGTTTTTCAAGTTGAATATCAATTCAGCTAAATCCTCGATTGAGTAGATATCGTGATGCGGCGGTGGTGAAATCAATTCAACACCTGGAGTAGAACCGCGTACTTCTGCAATCCACGGATACACTTTCTTGCCCGGCAAGTGTCCGCCTTCTCCCGGCTTCGCTCCCTGGGCAACTTTGATTTGGATTTCGTCGGCGTTCACAAGGTAATGGCTGGTTACGCCAAAACGTCCGGATGCCACCTGCTTGATGGCACTGCGGCGATTGTCGCCATTTTCGTCAGGGATAAAACGGGAAACTTCTTCTCCGCCTTCTCCCGAGTTGCTTCTTCCACCAATACGGTTCATTGCGACAGCGAGTGCTTCATGTGCTTCTTTACTGATGGAACCATAAGACATAGCGCCTGTTTTAAAACGCGCACAGATTTCTTCGATTGTTTCTACTTCCTCAATCGGCACCGGCGTCTGTTTCTTAAAGGACATCAAGCCGCGCAATGATTGAAGATTGGCTTTTTCATCAGTCAAAAGATTAGTGTATTTCTTAAAGACGTCGTAATTATTGGTGCGGCATGCATGTTGCAGCGTATGAATCGTTTTCGGATTGTATTGGTGATTTTCCCCATTTTCACGGTATTGGAATTCGTCGCCCGACTCCAATGCCTGGTCGTCTCCCTGGGCAACCGGATAAGCTGCCGCATGTCTCATAAGAACTTCTTTGGCGATGATGTCGAGGCCGATTCCACCAAGACGTGAAGAAGTACGCGTAAAGTATTTATCGATGACGTCCATATGGATACCAACAGCCTCAAAAATTTGTGCTCCACGGTAGCTTTGGATGGTGGAAATCCCCATTTTGGAGAGAACTTTGATGATGCCATCTGTAACGGCTTTTACGTATGTCTGTTCTGCTTCTTCGAAAGTCATATTCGGAATATCTTCTATTTCAATCAAGTTCTCGATCGTATCAAAAGCCAGGTAGGGGTTAATGCCCTCTGCTCCATAACCGAGAAGTGCCGCAAAGTGGTGGACTTCCCGTGGTTCTGCAGATTCCAGCAAAATACTCATTTGTGTACGGGTTCCTTTACGGATCAGGTGATGATGCAAACCTGATACAGCCAGAAGCGCAGGAATTGCTGCAAATTCTTCGTTTACACCGCGGTCAGACAAAATAAGCAGTGTGGCGCCTTCTCGAAGCGCTTGATCCGCTTCTTCAAAGATCGTGTCCAATCTTTGCTCCATGGCTTGCGCTCCAGCATTCTTGTCGAACAGAATCGAAATCGTGGCAGATTTGAAATCCGGGATATCCTGCTGACGCAATTTCTCAAGTTCCGCATCCGTTAAAACTGGTGTTTCCAATCGAATGTGGCGGGCACTTTCAGGAGTCGGCTGAACAAGATTCCCTTCCGCACCGATCGTAGTACGTGCTGCAGTAATAATATGTTCACGAATCGCATCAATTGGTGGATTAGTGACTTGGGCGAACAATTGCTTAAAGTAATTATAGAGAAGCTGTGGCTTTTTCGATAAAACAGCTAATGGGGAATCATAGCCCATTGAACCGACAGGATCTTTACCATCGGTTGCCAACGGCTTGATGATTTTTTGGACTTCTTCCATTGTATAACCGAAAGCCAGCTGACGTTTGATCAAAGGTTGTGCATTGTCAGAGTTCGAAGGTTTCACTGGTTCTGGCAGATCATCCAAATCGAACATATTTTTTTCAATGAAATCTTTATAAGGCAATTCTCCCGCAATTTGAAGTTTGATTTCTTCATCAGGAATAATTTTGCCTTCCTCTAAATCGACCAACAGCATTTTACCTGGGCGCAGACGATCTTTATAGATGATGTCATCCGCAAAAATATCCAATGCGCCAACTTCTGAACCCATGACGATCATGCCGCTCTTTGTCACATAATACCGCGCCGGACGAAGGCCATTGCGGTCAAGACAAGCGGCAATCTGTTTACCATCAGTGAAGACGAGCGCAGCCGGCCCATCCCAAGGTTCCATTAATGTGCTGTGATACTCGTAGAAATCACGTTTTTCCTGTTTGATGGTTGGATCATTGACCCAAGGTTCCGGCACCATCATCATCGCTGTATGCGCCAGAGATCTTCCAGACAAATGCAAAAATTCAAAGCAGTTGTCGAACATGGACGAATCACTGCCGGTTTCATCGATGACAGGCAAAACTTTATGGAGCTCCTGTTCAGTGAATGCAGGAGATGCACAAAGCATCTGACGGGCACGCATCCAATTGACATTTCCTCTTAAGGTATTAAATTCACCATTGTGGATTGAATAGCGGTTAGGGTGTGAACGCTGCCAGCTTGGGAAGGTATTCGTACTAAAACGAGAGTGGACGAGAGCCAAGGCCGATTTAAATTCGGGATGGTTGAGGTCAATATAAAACGAGTCCAGCTGTTCCGGGATCAGCATGCCTTTGTAGACGATGGTCCCTGCTGAAAGACTGCTGAAGTATACATCTTTAAACTCTTCTTTTCCGACCATGGCCTGTTCGATCCGCTTGCGGATAATATATAACCGGCGTTCAAGGTCAATCCGGTTTTCCAATCCGTGCGCAGCACCGATAAATACTTGTCGGATAACAGGCTTGGTTTTTGAAGCGACTTTACCAACGAACGAATCATTCACTGGAACCGGACGCCATCCAAGACAAATTTGTCCTTCTTCCTGAACAATCTGATGGATCATTTCTTTTGTCTTCATTCGCAGGTCATAATCCTGTGGCATGAAGAGCATACCGATTCCATACTTTCCTTCTTCAGGCAATGTAATGCCTTCTTTCTCACATTGCTTCAAGAAGAAACGATGGGGAATCTGAGTTAAAATTCCAGCGCCGTCGCCTGTGCTTGTATCGGATGATTGGCCGCCGCGATGTTCCAGGTTACACAATATATTTATGGCATTTTGAACGATTGCATGTGACTTTTCCCCATTAATATTGGCGATCATCCCTATCCCGCACGCTTCGTGCTCTTGATCTGGATGATACAGCCCTTGTGGGATTGGATACTCTTTCTTGCTCATCAAACCGCCTCCTTCATTACACTCATGTGTCATAATGTTTTGATAGTATATCATAAGTCTGAATATATATACAATTCCCCCAAGTAAAAAAATAGAATTTCTGCGACTAAAACCCCATGATTACGTTGAAAACGCTTCCATTTTAACCAATCGAAATTAACTGAAGTCATTATATTTAAGTGCATAATTATACAAGTCTGATAATTTATAAATAAAAAAACCCCGTTTTATACGGAGTTTTTGTACTTATATTTATTCAGTTATTTATCGCATCAAACGAATGGATCGCCTGTAAAAATGCTTCACCATATTTTTCAAGCTTATTGGCGCCTACTCCGTTGACTTCTAAAAATTCGACCTCATTTTTCGGTCTTCTCGCTACCATATCCTGCAATGCCTTATCGGAAAAAATAACAAAAGGCGGTACTCCCGCTTCATCAGCCAAACTTTTACGAACCACGCGCAATTCTTCAAATAAAGGATCATTTGAAGCAATGCGCTTCGTCACAACTGCTCCTTTTCGCAGAACCTGTCGCTTGCCCAGCAATACATCCCGCCCCCCATCCGGTACATAGATGGTCGGGAATGAGCCTTGCTCGACCGCCAAAAGTTCCTGGGATATCATGAATTCGATTAAATTGGAAACTTCTTTGGCATTTTGGTGCTTTAAAATTCCGTATGTCGACAGTTTATCGAATCCGAAATCCAAGACCTTTTTATTGCGTGATCCTGTCAGCACTTGTGCAGTCATCGCCTTACCGAATTTCTGGCCCATGCGGATGACGCAAGACAGAACCATTTGGACATCTTTTGTGACATCAAGGCTTTCCCGGTCATCCAAACAATTCCCACAATGGCCGCATGGTTCTGCTGCCGTATCACCGAAATAATGGATGATAAACTGCTGCAGGCAATTTTCGGTGTGGCAATAATCGACCATCCCCTGCAATTTCACCAGTTCTCCTGGAATACGGCTCGGATCTTGCGCCTGGTCGATCAGGAAGCGCTGAGTTTGAACATCCTGTGATGCATAGAGAACGATACACTCACTCGGCAACCCGTCCCGTCCTGCACGCCCCGCTTCCTGGTAATAGCTTTCCATATTTTTCGGCAGCTGATAATGGATGACAAACCGGATATTGGATTTATCGATCCCCATACCGAATGCATTGGTCGCAACCATGACGGTCACTTCATCATTCAGGAATCGCTCCTGGCCAAGCTTCCTTTCATGATCCGGCATGCCTGCATGGTATTTTGCCGCTTTAATGCCTTTTTTCACTAGCATTTCATAAACAGAATCCACTGTTTTTCGAGTAGCTGCATAGATAATGCCTGCTTCTTTATCATTTTTCTCTACATACTCTTTCACAAACCGCTCCCGGTCCTGTCCGCGTATGACGGAAAACGTCAAATTAGCCCGTTCAAATCCGGTCATGATGGTATGCTGTTCTTCAATGTTCAAAATCCGGCAAATATCTTCGCGAACCTGAGGGGTTGCTGTAGCCGTCAAGGCCAGTACTGTTGGATTGTTCGGAAACAATTCCGTCATACGGCTGATCAGACGGTAGCTTGGGCGGAAGTCATGGCCCCATTGGGAGATACAGTGAGCTTCATCGACCGCAATCAGCGGCACATGGACTCCTTGCAGCTCATTAAGGAACATTTCCGAATCCAACCGCTCCGGCGCAATGTACAGCAGTTTGATGGCACCGCGCTGCACATCCATCAGCGTCTCCCTCACTTCGTCGAAATCGAGGGAACTGTTTATATAAGCAGCCGGAATCCCAGCTGCCAAAAGTGCATCCACTTGGTCTTTCATCAATGAAATCAAAGGCGACACGACAATCGTGGTCCCTTCCATGACAAGCGCCGGTATTTGATAGCACATGGACTTGCCTCCGCCTGTCGGCATGACACAAATCGAATTATGGCCTTCAAATACCTGCGTAATGGCTTGCTCCTGGCCGATCCGGAAGGACTCATAACCAAAATGGGACTGCAGTAATTTCTTTGCGCTTTCCAACAAAATTGAACACTCCTAATACTCGTATGGTATGAGTTAGCTTACCACATTTTAGCACCTTTTTCTTCGGTTAAATCCTGGAAAGCATTGCTTCACAGACACAAAAAAATCATCCCTAAGCCTAAGCTCTCAGGACGATTCTTTATTTTTCCAATTTCTCAAGCAAAAAGAAAAAGGGCTGCTTATCTCCTTTAAGATCCATCATGCCGAGCAACTTTCCATCAGCAATTTTCCGCAAATGATCATGGATCGGCAAATGGTCATAAATGATGGTTGCACTTAACTTGCCGCGGAACTCAACCATCCGCATGCGGGCTTCACCGCCTGTCGCTTCCGATAGCTTCCGCTTTGTCATGAACGGCACAGGATCAACCGCTACCACTTTTCCTTTTCTGATTTCAAAAAGCAGCGGATCCACATTGTCCGCATCACGGAATTTCTTGCCGTACCATCTCAATTTCGTCAATACTCCGTCCAATGGATGGCCCGTATGAAATTCTTTTCCTTTCCAGGTTCCGAGAAGAGATTCCAAATCCACTGTCTCCAGTGAATCGAATAATTTGCAGGCAGTGTGCAAATCCGCTTTTCCTTCTTCCAGCATGGCGACAATCTCGGTTTGAGACTCCATGCTCATTCCCCCTTCAAATTTCCATTTCCCATCGTTTCGCTTCTTCTTCCTTCATCTGCTTTTCTGTCTCTTCAGGGAAAGCAGTGCGGAACTTATGTGTATCCAGCGGGATGACTTCCACCATCTTCGCAATCATCTCTGCGGGATCGTATTGATTTTTTAACGCTTTATCCGCCTCTTCCATGTCTTCTTTCCGCGTGAAATGTATGGCCTCGTCATACCATTTCCATTTCGCTTCCGCACTGCGGTCATTGAAGCCTGTCGCAAAGGCACCTGGATTGATGGTCGCCACTTGTACTCCGTGACCTTCCAACTCTTTCTGCATCGTCGTCGCTATCGCTTCGATTGCATGCTTGGTCGCCGTATACGGCCCCACGTAAGGCGTCGCCATTATCCCCGCCATTGAAGACATGAAAATAATTTTGCCTTTCCCTTTATCCACAAACTTACGTGCAGCAACCTGTGCAGTTTCCAACGTACTGAAGACATTCACCTCGAATAACTCCCTGAAATTCGACATCGGCACTTCTGAAAGCGGTCCACCTTCATTTACCGCCGCATTAGCGACGAAGATATCAAAATCGTATTCGAGCATCTGTGCCAGATCCTGTGGATTTTTGATATCCATTTTGAAGACATCCAATTCCAGACCTTTTGCAGCAGCCTCTTCACGTAATGCCGTCACCTGCGGAGCGGTTTCCACTGGCGCTATGACCTTATGTCCTTGTTCTGCAAGTCCGAATACTGTTCCTTTTGCCAATCCGCTGCCGGCTCCTGTAATGAAAATTGTTTTACTCAATTAATCCAGCCTCCTGTATTCCTTTTTTATACTTTATGTCTTCCCCGAGAAGCATAAAATAAACAGGACTTATTGGAGCCTTGGATACTTATCTGAGTTTCTATGGACTTCATGACACAAAAAATGCCCACTCCCTTGAAAAGGAATGAGCATTTTAAGCGGGCTTATGGAAAGTCAGTTCGATGCGACACCGTAACTACCCATACGGCGTTTAACTTGAATAAAAGATGCAGCTTCAGCAAGTTCGTTCTGATTCAACGGCTGGTCATCCAACATGAGATTGTAATCATTTAAAAAACTGGTATTTTGAAGATCCACATTGATTGTCCGTTCGTTGCGATCCAACAAACTGTCGACTGATATCTCAAAATAATCGGCAAGCCTTTCGAGATGCACTACAGACACTTGTTTCTTTCCACTTTCATAAGCCCAAACCGTGCTTTTCGCAAAGCCGATTGCTTCTGCCAACTCTTCAGTAGATAGTCCTTTTGCTTCTCTTAAGTCCTTGATGCGTTTGCTCAACTGTTTCATTTATACTCCTGCTCCCTAAATAATTTTCTAACTATTTTAAATATACTGCACCTTGCGCTTTTTCACAATCTTTTTTGGATAATTCTTTAAAAAAGTGTGAATAATTAGTGAACACTAACTAAAGATTACTAAATATGGTAAATAACTAGGTTTTTATAGTTACTTAATTTACCAATTTCAAAGTTGTTTAAATTGACAGGTAAATAGACACTTCATAGTTCAATTACCTTTAAATGCCATATCACCTATTAAATTTAATTGAATCCCTTCACTGGGTCTTCAAGAACCCTCCAGTAAAATTTAAGCTAAAGTTTCCAAATGCCGCATCTCCCTAGATCATTCTCTTGTCGATCAAAAGATGCCTCATAAAGTTTGGATAAAATTAATAAATAGCACTAATTTGAATTTAATAACTATTCTAATAAAGTATATTCACTTTAAATTAGATTGAAATCTCTTAAGATAAACCAAAATAACACCTATTCACCTACTTATGAAATTTATTTTGATTTTTTTAACTAAAAAAAGTATTATGTTAGAATAAACAAATGGAGGTTAGTGTAATGTCTGAAAAGTATTCTCGGCAAGAGATTGTTAAAAGTGTTCCTCAAAAAGGCTTTTTTGGCCATCCAAAAGGGCTTTTTACGTTATTCTTTACAGAATTCTGGGAACGGTTCTCCTATTATGGGATGAGAGCCATCCTGGTTTTTTATATGTACTACGAAATTTCCGACGGCGGTCTGGGACTTGATCAAACGACTGCTTTATCCATCATGTCCATTTATGGATCACTCGTTTATATGTCCGGAATCATCGGCGGTTGGCTGGCTGACCGGATATTCGGTACATCAAAAGCTGTCTTTTATGGTGGGATTCTCATCATGCTTGGACATATCGCATTAGCGATTCCAGGTAACCTTGCTTTATTTTTCGTATCCATGGTGTTGATCGTTCTCGGTACCGGTTTATTGAAACCGAATGTATCCAGTGTTGTAGGCGAGATTTACGCAGATAATGACGATCGCCGCGATGCCGGATTCAGTATCTTCTATATGGGTATTAACATGGGAGGTTTCCTTGCTCCTTTGCTTGTCGGTACTGTCGGTATGAAGATCAATTTCCATTTAGGCTTCAGTATTGCAGCTGTCGGCATGTTCCTCGGTCTGGTGATCTTCATTGCAACAAAAAAGAAAAATCTTGGACTGGCAGGAACGGTTGTGCCAAATCCATTATTGCCTTCAGAGCGTAAAACGACGATCAAAATCTTCACAATTGCTGCCGTAGTTATTGCAGCAGCTGTCGCCATCGGAATTCCGACTGGCCTGCTGACGTTCGACAGTTTTGTTGCACTTGTCGGTATTTTCGGCATTTTGATTCCTGTCGCTTATTTCACAGTTATGTACCGCAGCAAAAAAACAACAGAAGTGGAACGTTCACATCTGCTGGCATACATTCCATTGTTTATCGCATCCGTCATGTTCTGGGCAATCCAGGAACAGGGATCAACCATCCTTGCGGCATACGCGGATACACGCACGGATCTTGAATTTGCAGGGATTTCGATTTCCCCTGCCTGGTTCCAATCTTTGAATCCGTTGTTCATCATCATGTTGGCCCCGGTCTTTGCTTGGCTATGGGTTAAACTTGGAAGCAGACAACCGTCTATTCCACAAAAATTCTCACTTGGCCTGTTGTTTGCCGGATTGTCCTTCCTGGTCATCCTATTGCCAGCTTACTTCGGAGGACCAGCAGCATTAGTCAATCCACTTTGGCTTGTCCTTAGTTATTTCATCGTTGTACTCGGCGAACTCTGCCTGTCTCCGGTGGGACTATCAGCAACAACCAAATTGGCACCTGCCGCTTTTTCTGCTCAAACGATGAGCCTGTGGTTCCTATCCAACGCAGCAGCTCAGGCAATCAACGCACAATTGGTCAAATTCTATACAGTGGAAAACGAAATGATGTACTTCGGAATCATCGGGGGCGCTTCGATCGTCCTCAGTATCCTATTGTTCATCTTCGCCCCACGCATCCAGGGCTTCATGAAGGGTGTCCGGTAACAAGAAAAGTGAAAGTGCCTGTTCAGCTCTGACAGGCAAGAGATGGCTCAAACTATCTTTGAGCCATCTCTTTGCGACGAAGCACGAAGTGCTGCAGGAGCAATAAGGTTTTAGGCAGACCAGCAGAGTGGCGCTTTTTGCCACGTCGCTGGGTTGACTTATGACCCGAAGAGCTAGGCACTTGCAACTGGACAAAGAAAAGCGCAAGCAGCCGTTTAGCCTCGACAAGCGCTGGAAGCCTTACCGGTAATGGCGTTCTTTGCCATTGCTGGTAAGGCTGAAGCGACTCGAGAGGTTGGCTGCTGGAGCTGGACAAAGAAAAGCGCAAGCAGCCGTTTAGCCTCGACAAGCGCTGAAGAAAAAAAAGAAAACAAAAGAGACAATATCACCTAAAAAAATGCCCGACAGCTCAAAACTGTCGGGCATTTTTTCGTGTTCCTTCTATAATATTAGTTATTTTCTACAATCATTCCCATCTGCCGGGCAAAAGCTATAGCCTGCTCCGGAGATACCTTGCATCCCTGCAGTTTCTCAATCGACACTTGAATGCTGTCGAAGGTATTTGTACTTAAATCGATGCCTTTTAAGCTGGTTTCAGTGAAATTGATCTCATTCATATCGCACAGATGGAATTCACTGGTCTTCAACTCCATTTGGTAAAAGTCTGCAAAGCGCATAGAAGAAGAGACGAAACTCACAGTATTACATAAAGAAAAACCAAATGTGGTGTAATTTAAGATGCATTCCTCAAAAAGTGTATGGCGAATTCCTGCTTCAGCAAAATTGGTTCCCACTAGTTTCGAGTTTCGGAATTCCGTGCGGTGAAAGACGGCGCGGCTCAAATCCGCATTCGATAAATCACAATTCAAAAAAACGACATCAACAAATTCAGAGCGGGGCCAACTGGTCTCCAGGAAGTTAACGTTTTCAAAGACCACATTGTCGATATGAAGTGCTTCTTCAGCAATGAAATCTATAGTTTCCTGCGAAATCCTGCAATTGCTTATGTAATAATCATCTACGGCTGCTGTAAACGAGCGGGTTTCCAGTTCCGATGGGATAAGCGGTACCAATCTTTTGGTTTTCTTCATGACTCCTTATCTCTCCTCTTGGGTAAACAAAAGACCGCTTCGATAGCGAAGCGGTCTTTTATGTTGTTATTTATTTTTTCACTAATTCTTTTTCCAGGCATTTGTCAATGATTTCCGGCAAGTCAATGCGGTCTTCTGTCACTTCCGCTTGATACAATTTATTGTCATGCATGAACTTAAAGATACCATTATCGAAATCGGTACCGATTTCCTTAAAGAAAATCCCTTCAAGCTGACAGTTTTTCGATTGGGTGAAATTGATTTTGTAGCTGTCTCCATCTTTTACCAAGTAACAGCGTACACCTTTTTCAAATTCGTCCCCTTCAACGCCCTTCACTGTACGAGCCAATGAGACGACATGAAGATCAACAAACGGAATTTCACGAAGCAGCATATTCAGAAATGAACCTTTCGTAATTTCTTCCCATCTGCTTCTCGCGGTCTGCCCTATGACAATTTGCGTAATATTAAATTCGTGCGCCACTTCTGCAATCACTTTTGCAGAGGGGCGCTTTTCTTTATCACGAACAATAAACTCTTCAGCTTCGTATTCTTCAGCCAACTCTCTCCATCGCTCAATATAAGATGCTTTTTCAGCGTCAAATTCGTCAACGGATGTCGGATCCACCGTTAAAATGTACAATGGGCAATCCAGCATGGTGGCAAGTCTATTACCCCGGTTGATCAAACGTTCACCATTCGGTCCGTAAAAAACACATACCAGGATGCTTTCATCCATTCGTCCTCTGATTTTCTTCATTTATGTTCACCCCCCTGGGAATATAATTCATATCCTGACATTCAAAACTATGAAATTATACTTCTTCTTTTACAGAAAATCAAGGGTTTTAAACACTTTCAGATTTCCTGTTCAGAAAGAGCCCATGAGAATTTTCACGTCAGCGTAGGCTGGTCAATGAAAAAGCCATGGTTTTCCTGTATAATTTATATTGGCTGCTTTATGAGCCCTTATCATATCATATTGTAGGAAAAGCGAAACCTTTTACCCTCATTATATACCCGCTCTGTGATTTTTCCATTCACACTTGCTTTTCTATTCCAATAAAGGAGGTTCTGCTGTGTATTTATTGATTTTAGCCATTTTGATTCCTTTTATCGCTGCCGCCCTGATTCCACTCATACATAACCGGATAGGAGCCCTGCATATCGGTTGGCTGGTACTGCTCGTCCCACTCGTACTGTTTGCGATTTTTGCTGTACAAATCCCCGTTATCTCCAATGGCGACACCCTGATTCAGACAGTCAATTGGATCCCTTCGATAGGCATTAACTTTACAGCTTACCTTGATGGCCTCAGTTTGATCATGGCTTTGCTGATTACGGGTATGGGGAGCTTAGTAGTTCTCTATTCCATCTACTATTTATCACCATCCGATTCTTTCCCGCATTTTTACGCCTACCTGCTGCTGTTCATGGGCGCTATGCTCGGTGTGGTCCTATCTGATAATCTCCTTGTGTTGTACGTCTTCTGGGAATTGACCAGTATTTCTTCCTTCCTGCTGATCGCCTTCTGGTATCATCGCAAAAATTCCCGCTATGGTGCACAAAAGTCTTTATTGATTACCGTGTTCGGTGGATTGGGAATGCTGGCTGGATTTTTGATGCTGTATTCTATGACAGGCACTTTCAGCATCCGGGAAACTGCAGCTGTCATCGGCCAATATACAGACCATACGCTGTTTTATCCGGCGATGTTCCTGGTGTTGCTCGGCGCTTTTACCAAATCGGCACAATTTCCTTTCCATATCTGGCTGCCGGATGCGATGGAAGCACCGACACCTGTCAGTGCCTACCTGCATTCTGCCACCATGGTTAAAGCAGGGATCTATCTTGTCGCCCGCTTTACTCCAATTTTCGGCGGAACTGCCGAATGGTTCTGGACAGTCACGATTGTCGGACTCGTCACCTTATTCTGGGGAGCATTCTGCGCCGTCCGCCAGACCGACCTGAAAGCTTTGCTTGCCTATTCGACCATCAGCCAGCTTGGCCTGATCATGAGCCTGTTCGGTCTTGGCTCAGCAGCCCTTCATTTCGGCGATGGCGAACAAGGGGCGTTATATGGCTTAGCCATATTTGCCGCTTTGTTCCACATGGTCAACCATTCGACATTTAAAGGAGCACTTTTCATGGTGGTCGGCATCGTCGATCACCAGGTCGGAACACGGGATATCCGCCGTTTGGGCGGCCTGATGGCATTCATGCCCATTACCTTTACATTCGCTGTTATCGGCAGCTTCTCCATGGCTGGCTTGCCGTTCTTCAATGGCTTCCTGAGCAAGGAAATGTTTTTCACGGCCTCTGTCAATGCAGCCGGCCTCCCTATTTTTGGCGCTTCGGGCTGGGGCTTGCTGATTCCGGTCATTGCCTGGATCGCTTCCGTCTTCACTTTCGTCTACTGCATGATTATTGTGTTCCGCACTTTCTTTGGAAAACCTCCGCTAAAGAAGCTCGACAGGAAACCGGTAGAACCTTCAATAGGCATGCTCATCTCACCAGCCGTCCTTTGCGTGTTAATCATCGGCCTATTTTTTGTTCCTAATCTGCTGGGTGACCATTTGCTGAGACCAGCCTTGAATGGCGTTATTCCTGGCATTACTGGAGCCGCACCCGAGATTTACGCATGGCATGGCTTTAACACCGAATTATTTATGACTTTAGGAATTATCGTGGTTGGAACGCTTCTCTTCCTCACCTTCCGCAGCTGGTACAAAATCTTTCTCCTGCAGCCAGCAGGATGGACTTTTACTGCACTTTATAATTCTTTCCTGAAGGATTTGAAAAGAACAGCCAATTGGATTACTACTCATTATATGACTGGACACCTTCCAGCTTACTTTGCCTATATCTTTATTTTCTTTATCGTGGCATCTGGCGGCGCCCTAATTTTTACCGGCGCGTTATCCATAGACCTGTCGGCTGATTCACCAATCAGCATTTATGAGGGCATGCTGGTAGGAGCAATGGCAATCGCAGCTATAGGCATCCCATTCGCCAAGTCCCGACTTACAGCAATTTTACTGAATGGAGTATTGGGCTTCTCCATCGCCATTTTCTTTGTTCTGTTCCGCGCACCGGATCTGGCATTGACTCAATTGGTTATCGAAACGGTGACCACCGCCTTATTCCTGCTGTGCTTTAACTTTTTGCCAGAATGGAAAAAAGAAGATTCTACAAAACGGATAAAAATTCGGAATGGCGTTATTGCAATTGGCGCCGGAGTCACAGTTACGTTAATCGGACTGACCGTCAATAGCGGAAAATTATTTGACAGCATTTCAGGTTATTTCGAGAATTCCTATGAACTTGCAGGAGGAGATAATATCGTCAATGCGATTTTGGGGGATTTCCGCGCCTTCGATACCATGTTGGAATCACTTGTTCTGTTCATTGCCGGACTTGGCGTCTATACATTGATCCGCTTAAAGATTGGGAAGGGGTCGGGAAAAGATGAACATTAATGATGTGATTTTAAAAACTGTATCGAAAGCTGTCGTTTTGATTATTTTAACTTTCGGCATTTACCTGTTTCTTTCCGGCCACAATCAGCCGGGGGGAGGATTTATCGGCGGATTGGTGATTGCTTCAGCATTCGTGCTGATGTTTTTATCCTATGATTCGGAAACTGTCAGTGAGGCACTGCCTATTGATTTCAAGAAACTGTCCGCACTTGGCGTATTATTGGCCATGGTGAGCGGAATAGCTCCCATGTTTTTTGGCGGGACATTTTTGAGCCAGAGTTTCGGCTACTTCGATTTGCCGATTTTCGGCAAAACCGAACTTGCCACTGTCACCATATTCGAAGCCGGCATCGCCCTGACCGTCATCGGCGTTGTCGTGAATATTATTCTTAGTATAAGTGAGGATGAGTAGCCTGTGGAATCATTGATCATCGTTTTGGTCGGCGTCCTTACCACGGTCGCCATCTATCTTGTTTTATCCAAAAATGTAATACGTGTCATATTGGGGACTGCTATTTTGTCACATGCAGTCCATCTGCTGATCCTGTCGATGGGCGGCTTGAAACTGGGCACCGTCCCTCTGCTTGGCGAAGAAGCCGAAACTTACGTGGATGCATTGCCACAGGCATTGATTTTAACAGCAATCGTCATCAGTTTTGCTGTAACCGCCTTTATTCTCGTACTGGCCTATCGCGCTTATCAAGAGCTGGGAACGGATAATCTGGGAGCTATGAGAGGTTCTGATGATGAATAATATCCTGGTCTTTCCTATGCTACTTCCGATTATAGTCGGTGTACTATTGATTTTCCTCCGCACTTATGGCCGTATCCAAGCTTGGATCAGCATTGCTGCCATGGCAATAACTTCAGGCATTTCGCTTTATCTTTTGCAGCTGGTTCAAACCGACGGAATTATTCGTTTGGATTTTGGCGGATGGGAACCGCCTTTCGGCATTTTGTTCGTCGCTGATTCCTTTTCACTGCTGCTCGTTCTGACGACCAGCATCGTAACCGTCATCTGCCTAAGCTATGCACTGATTTCCACCAGTAAAGAATTGCAGACCATGTATTTCTATCCTACTGTGTTATTTCTTGTAGCCGGCGTCAATGGTTCATTTTTAACTGGTGATTTGTTTAATTTATTTGTTTGTTTCGAAGTGATGCTGTTGTCATCCTATGTATTGCTGACTTTGGGAAATTCCAAACGCCAGTTGCGCGAAGCCATCAAGTATGTGTCCATCAATATCGTTTCTTCCTGGTTCTTCCTGGTGGCCTTGGCTTTCCTGTATGGATCCGTGGGCACATTGAATATGGCGCATGTGGCTGAACGGGTTGCAGAGGTGGGCCAAACCCCTCTTTTGACCACCATCAGTATCGTCTTTTTGGTTGTTTTCAGCTTGAAGGCAGGTTTGCTTCTTTACTTCTGGCTTCCGGGTTCCTATAGTTCGCCGCCCATTGTCACGTCTGCCCTTTTTGGCGCATTATTGACGAAGGTCGGCATTTACGCCCTTTTCCGTGTCTTTTCACTGATTTTTCACCATCAGCCGGAAATTACGCACACCATTATCGGCATCATGGCAGCCCTCACCTTGATCGGGGGCAGTCTGGGAGCCATCGCCTTTAACGATATCCGCACTATTGCAGCTTATAACGTTGTAATTGCCGTCGGTTTTATACTCGTTGGGCTGGCCATCGCCACTCCAGCAGCTGTGGAAGGGGCCATTTACTATTTGATCCATGATATGGTCGCCAAAGCTTTGCTGTTCCTGCTGGTTGGTACAATGATTACACTGAGCGGCACATCGAAAATGGCAGGCATGAGCGGTCTCATGAAGAACTATCCGTTGCTTGGCTGGTCTTTCTTCATCACTATGCTGTCACTTGCCGGCATTCCTCCGCTCAGCGGTTTTATTGGAAAAGTCCTGATTTCTAGTGCAGCAATCGACAGCGGTTCTTATGTACTCCTGGCACTGGCACTCCTATCAAGTATTTTTGTGCTCTATTCATTGCTTCGTGTCTTTAAAAATTGCTTCTGGGGAGAAACCATTGTCAGCAAAGAAGAACAGCTGCCTTTGCAAAGAGGCGTGTTGATGCCTTGTCTGGCATTGGTATTCCTGACCATCGGCATCGGTTTGGGCACTGAAGGCATGTCGCCTTATGTCACGGATGCTGCTGAAACATTATTGAATCCCGGCATTTACATCGATGCCGTATTAGGTAAAATCCAATAAGTCCACTTACCATTGAAAGGAGTGAATTAAAGTGCCGGCGCAGTTCCTGTTGAATACCACCATTGCTTTGCTGTGGACGTTGCTCATGGATGAAGACGCTTTTTATATCACGACTTTTATAACCGGCTATTTGATTGGCATCGGAATCCTTTTTCTCATGCACCGCTTTTTCGGGAAAAAATTCTACTTATTGCGTGTCTTCTCCACCATTAAACTGCTGTTTATTTTCATTTCAGAGCTTTCCCAATCCAGTGTGCTGATCATGAAACAGATCTTGAGCCCAAAGCTGAAGATAAAACCTGGAATCTTCACCTATGAACATAGTATGGAAGGCGATTATGAATTGACTACACTGGCTCTCCTGCTGACCTTGACGCCGGGTTCTGTGGTAATGGAAGTATCACCCGACGGCAAGATTTTCTATATCCACGCAATGGATGTAGAGACTTCACGCGATTCTATACTGAAATCCATCAAGGTTTTTGAAAAAGCGATTATGGAGGTGACGAGAAATTGATCAATACGATACTGACGATCGCCTTATCCCTATTCATCCTGGCCATCATTCTGGCCCTTTATCGGATTATCCGCGGACCATCGATGCCGGACCGCGTAGTCGCGCTGGATATGATCGGTGTTAATTTGATTTCAGGAGTAGCCGTATTTTCAGTTGTTCTCAATACGCATGCATTTCTCGAAGTCATCCTGATTGTCGGTATTCTGGCATTTATCAGCACGCTTGCTTTAGCCCGTTTTGTTGAAAGGGGAGATATCGTTGAGCATAAACATGATCGGTGAATATTTCGGTGTTTTCCTCATTTTGATCGGAAGCGTCATGGCTGTGATCAGCGCCATCGGGATTCTCCGTCTGCCGGATGTCTATACGCGTTCGCACGCCGCCACCAAAAGCTCCACACTGGCAGTTCTGCTGTCCTTATTGGGTACCTTCATCTATTTCTGGGCGTCCGAAAACTTCATCAGCGTCAGGCTTTTATTGGGTATAACGTTTGTCTTTTTAACAGCTCCTGTTTCAGGCCATCTGATTACAAGGGCTGCTTACCGTTCAAATGTTAAATTGGCTGACTCTTCTACAGAGGATGCATTGGAAGAATTATTTAAGAAATAAAGAGAAACTTTTACCCCGCTTTAACGGCCAAGGGGAATGAAAGAGCATTGCCACTCCACCGAGTGCGGCAATGCTCTTTTTTTGCTAATAAAGAGAAACTTCAATCAGTGGGGGGGTTTCTTCATCCCCCACTGATTGTTAGTCCATCCAATCGGACTTTTACGGTCAGTGGACTCCCGCTTATAGAAGCGGGAGTCTTACTGCCCGTTAAAGCGGGATAAATCAAAAGTTTATGAATGCCTCCGCAGGGAATAGGAATAAAAAATAGAAATGAGGACGAACCCTCGATGGAAAATGTAAGAGACACTTTTAAAGAAGTTGCCGCTGCCATCCTTCCAGTCACTCTAGTCGTCATCATTCTGCAGGTAGTTTTTATCAGGATGCCTTTTGAAGCAGTGATCCAGTTTCTTATCGGCGTTCTTTTTGTCAGTATTGGCTTTTTCCTCTTTCTTATCGGTGTCAATGCAGGGCTTTTGCCTATCGGCGAAATGATCGGCAGAAGGCTGCCCAGCACAAAAAGTGCCGGATTCATTATTGCAACCGGATTTTTGCTGGGCATCGCAGTTACGGTTGCTGAGCCCGATGTCCGTGTTTTGGCCAAACAAATTGAAGAGGTGTCTGAAGGCACTGTCAGTGCAGCGATTCTTATCCTGTCCGTCTCCCTTGGTTTGGCTATCTTCGTGGCATTGGCCATGATCCGCACCATCTTTAGAATCCCCCTTCATTATTTACTCATCGGCGGTTACGCTTTAGTCTTTCTGCTGTCTTTCTTTGTCCCCGAAGCTTTCATTTCCATCTCCTTTGACTCAGGAGGCGTTACCACTGGGCCGATGGCAGTTCCATTCATATTAGCGCTCGGCATTGGTGTAGCCTCTGTACTGAGGTCAGAGGATGACAGTTCCGGTGAAAAATTCGGTTTAATCGGCCTGGCGTCCATTGGACCCATTCTGGCAGTTATGGTTTTGGGGGTGTTATTCAAGTGAATATTCACGTTTTCGAGGGATTTCAAACAGTGATGCTGGAAGTCAGCTTAGCGCTGCTTCCGCTTCTGGTTTTCTTCGCCGCATTTCAGATTTTCATGCTTAAGCTGCCTATGCAGCGTGTGCTGCAGGTGGGGCAAGGATTTATTTTGACCTTTTTCGGTCTTTCCTTTTTTCTTCAAGGTGTCCATGTCGGCTTTATGCCTGTCGGAACAATGATGGGAGAAACTATGGGAAGCTGGGATAACAAATGGCTGTTGATTCCAATCGGTTTCATTATTGGATTTGCTGCTACTTTTGCTGAACCCGCAGTCAGTATTATGACGGAAGAAGTCGACCAGGAAACCGGCGGATATATTTCCCGGAAAATGATGCTCTATACTTTGTCTACGGGAGTCGGCGTTTCCATCTCTTTGTCCATGCTGAGAATTTTAACTGACTGGTCATTATGGTACTTCATTCTCCCTGGTTACCTGCTCGCATTCATCCTTATATTTTTTTCAACTCAGACTTTCATTGGCATTGCCTTTGATTCCGGAGGAGTGGCAACCGGCCCAATGACCGTCACTTTTGTCGTTGCTGTCGCAGTCGGGATTTCAACAGCTATAGAAGGCAGCGATCCACTGACCGATGGATTTGGAATGATTGCGCTTGTTGCACTTACTCCAATCATCGCAGTACTGATACTGGGCCTAATTTTCACTAAAAAAGGTGGGGGAAAAACCAATGATTCTTAATCACAGGTTGATGATTGCCATCGTTAAAAGAGGTCATTCACGCGAAGTAATTGCCGCAGCCAAACATGCAGGGGTTGATGGCGCGACTATCATCTATGGCGAAGGCATCGGAAGAAACGAAAAGCCGACATTTTTAGGCCTACCGGCTACCCATGAAAAAGATGTAATTTTTTTCGCATTGGATGGCGATAATGAAAAAGCTGTAGCAGAAGCCGTCTCGGAAGCCGGAAAATTAGGGAAGCCCGGCTATGGCTTGGGCTTCACTGTACATTTAAGCAAATTGCTTGGCGTGCCGCATTTATCCGAACGTATGGATGACCGAAAAAGAAAGAGAGGTGCGACAGAATTGGAATCAGAATTGAAGGATTTTCAATTGATTGTAACGATTGTGAACTCAGGCGACTCGGCAGCAGTTGTTAAAGCTGCTGCCAAAGCCGGTGCTGAAGGCGGAACAATCCTGAATGGACGCGGGACAGGAGTTAATGAGCAGCAAAAGTTCATGAATTTTACAATCGATCCGGAGAAAGATGTCGTATTGACGCTTGTTCCAAGCAGCTATGCAGAAGAAGTGGTCAAGTACATCGAGCAGGCTGTCGATTTGAATGCTCCGGGCAAAGGCATCGCCTTTCTCCTGGATGTCGAAAAAGTTTTTGGAGTCAATCATTCTTCACTTGGCAACCTGGACCAATGATAAGAAAGTTGGATAAACAGGACGTCACACATAAATACCGAAAAAAACACCGGCAAGCCATGGAGGCTTGCCGGTGTTTTAAAGTTCTTAATATGGTTTAGCTTCATGGCCTTTTGCAGCCGCTCCTTGCGCTACTTTATTGGCAGCAGGTTGACCATATACTTTTGGCCCTGATTTTTTCATTTCTTCATTTGCTTTGATCTTTTGCTCCATATTCTCACGGACACGGCGGCCGTAATCTTCATCCGCCTGCGTGAAGTGATGGATCATTTCTTCCTGGATACGAGAATCGCATACTGATAATGCATCTCCAAGATTATTGATCAACTCATCGCGCTCCCAATCTTCAAAGCTGCGGTAAGTCTCACCTGCTTGTCCATAGTTATTGGTGCGATCAATTGGTGCTGATACCACTTTTGCGTTATATGCCGGTTCGTGAGCCGGCGTTTCGTTTGAATCCGCTTCTGCATAGCCGCCAAGAACAGATGGTTCATAGTTGATGGACGGATTTGAAGGGTTTTCGTCAGGATTTTTTACGTCCATTGCTCCACGCTGCTGATTGGTTGCCACACGCTTCTTCGGAGCATTGACCGGCAACTTCAGGTAATTGGCTCCAACGCGGTAACGCTGCGTATCAGAGTAAGAGAATGTGCGTCCCTGCAGCATTTTGTCGTCAGAAAAATCAAGACCGTCGACAAGGACGCCTGTTCCGAATGCTGACTGCTCAATTTCAGCATGATAGTCTACCGGATTGCGGTCCAATACCATCTTCCCTACCGGAAGGAATGGGAATTTATCCTGAGGCCATAATTTTGTATCATCCAGCGGGTCGAAATCCAATTCCGGATGTTCATCGTCGCTCATGATCTGGACGAACAATTCCCATTCCGGATAATCTCCGCTTTCAATCGCTTCATAAAGATCCTGCGTTGCATGCCCGACATTTTCAGCCTGGATCTCAGAAGCTTCTTTCTGCGTCAGGTTGCGGATGCCTTGCTTCGGTTCCCAGTGATATTTGACCAATACGGCTTCGCCTTTATCGTTGACCCATTTGTAAGTGTTCACTCCAGATCCCTGCATATGACGATAAGTTGCCGGAATACCCCATGGTGAAAACAGGAACGTGATCATATGGGTCGCTTCTGGTGAGCGGGCAACAAAGTCGAACATGCGCTGTGGATCTGCGACATTTGATGCTGGATCGGTTTTAAAGGCATGAATCATATCCGGGAATTTCATCGCATCACGGATAAAGAATATTTTAAGGTTGTTGCCGACTAAGTCCCAGTTGCCGTCTTCTGTATACATTTTAACTGCAAATCCGCGAGGGTCGCGATCGGTTTCCGGCGAATGCCTTGATCCTGCCACGGTCGAAAAGCGCACCATCAACGGTGTCTGTTTTCCTGCACCTGAAAATACTTTTGCGCGGGTATATTTTTCTATCGGCTCGTCGCCGACTTTGCCATAAGTTTCAAAATAACCAAATGCACCTGCGCCACGCGCATGGACAATCCGTTCCGGAATCTCTTCACGGTCGAAATGTGAGATTTTTTCAATGAAATGATAATTTTCAAGTGTTGCAGGGCCCCGGTTGCCGACAGTTCGCATATTCTGATTGTCTCTAATCGGATGGCCTTGACGATTCGTCAATGTTTCTTCATTTTCGCCTGTACCCATTTTCTTTTTCTCTTCATTATTCTCTTTCATGAATATCCTCCTCTGCAATGTGCTATCACCTTATACTTTTCCCACCTTTTCAAGAAAATAAACTCCCCATCAGCAAGTAATTGAAAAATTAGTTTATGAGTGGAGATAGACAAAGACAGCGTTATATGAAAAACTAAAGTAATGACAACTAGTAGAAAGCAGGGCTTTTAAATGAGTGTAGAATTAAAAGAAAAAGGGAGATGGGATCCCTTGATGGTATTTGCAAAAGTTTCAGCCGCATACCTCCTCTCCTTCTTCATGAAGAAAAAAAATGGAAAGAAAATCGCTTTAGTGGGAGGGAACCTTGGTGAAAAATATGAAGACAATGCTGCTGTTTACCATAAGTACTTGTTGAATAACCATAAAGACCAAGTGACGGCCTATTGGATGTACGATCCAAAGACTTCCTATGCTCAAAAGCAAAAAATCGAAAATGCAGTTCCACTTGGAAGCTTTAAAAATTATCTGCTTTTTTTCCGTGCAGACTACACGTTCCATGGACATTCTCTCCTTTATGACATTGTCCCAGCCGCCGATAAATTTCTTTTCCTTAACCGGAAAACCATCATTACCCATGTCAGCCACGGCATTGAGGGATTCAAGAAAATCCTGATCCAAAAAGAAGATGTTCCATTGTTGAAGCGTACTGATTACTTTAATTGTGCCTCTCAATACGAGTATGAACTAAAGCTCAATAAGTGGAAAATCCCCGAGCAGAAGCTGATTATAACCGGATTTCCACGCTTCGATCGTTATCCGCCGAATCAGCCTTCCACGGAAGTTAAAAATATTTTGATGATGATGACCTGGCGCGAATGGCTTTTTGACTTGACGAAAGAAGAATTTATCGACAGTGTTTACTTTAAGAGCACCGTAGGTTTATTGAAGCATGAAGGCATTCAAAAACTGCTGTCTGATCACGATCTCAAACTGAATATCGCCTTGCATCCTTTTATGAAAAAGTTTGAAAAGTATTTTACCGGTTTGACAGATAATGAACATGGCATCAGATTCCTGGACTTCAATCAGGAAACCATCGAATATTCAATCGATCACAACGATATGCTGTTGACGGACATCACGAGTGTCTCCTGGGATTTTCTTTACCTGAATAAACCCATTATTTTCTATATGTTCGATCAGCAAGAGTATTTGGAAAAAAGAGGGACTTACTTGAATATGGATACGGATTTATACGGTTATAAAGCAAATTCAATCGACCATGTATATGAGTACCTCAAGAAAATTATCGAGGAAAAAATAACATATAATGCTTGGTATCCAAAGGCAACTGACTATATCGATTACTTCGATCAAGACAACTGTAAACGCCTTACGAAGCGGGTCATGAACCTAAGATAGTCTTGCCTGATAGTTTCACGTGATAGTTTCACGTGAAACTATTCAGGAAACTTAATAAAGCTAAAAACACACTCGAATTGAGTGTGTTTTTTTATACTTCTATCTGCAGTTCAACCGGACAGTGATCCGATCCCCACACATCCACATGGATTTTTGCGTTGCTCAAATACGGCAGCAGCTTTTGGGAAGCGAGGAAATAATCGATTCTCCATCCGACATTCTTTTCACGGCAATTGGAACGGTACGACCACCAGGAATAGAAACCGGCTTTTTCCGGATGAAAATAACGGAAGGTATCCACAAATCCGCTGGCCAAAAATTGTGTCATTTTTCCGCGTTCCTCGGGCGTGAACCCTGAATTTTTCTTGTTAGCCTTCGGATTCTTTAAGTCGATTTCTTCATGGGCGACATTCAAATCACCACATAAAATAACAGGTTTGTGGGCTTCCAGCTTTTTCACGAACGATAAGATAGCATCTTCCCAGAGTAGACGATAGTCCAAACGAAGTAAGCCGTGCTGTGAATTTGGGGTATAGACCGTTACCACATAATGGCCTTCGAACTCCAATGCAATCAGCCGTCCCTCGGTATCATGTTCTTCCAATCCCAGACCGTATTGAATCGATAAAGGTTTTTGTTTCGTAAAGATCGCTGTACCTGAATAACCTTTTTTATGGGCATAATTCCAATATGTATAGTAGCCGGGTAAATCCATCTCTATTTGGCCTTCCTGCAATTTAATTTCCTGCAGGCAAAACACATCAGCATCTGCTGCTGCAAAGAAATCCATGAAGCCTTTTTTCATCACAGCTCGAAGTCCGTTGACATTCCATGAAATTAGTTTCAAAAATAACCCTTCTTTCTTTTCATAAACTAGTTTAATCACTCCCCGACCAGAACACAACAGATGAGCTACGCCCTGCTCCATTAAAGGAACCTTTATTCAGGAAGTCTTATTTGTTTCAGCTTAGAAAGTTGTATATGTTTAAAAATGTAAAATTTCTGTATTTTTTAAAACATTCTGCATCATTTTCAAACGCCTTCTTGTACAATGAAGTTATCTGACAAAGAGAAGCGGATCCTGGATAAATGCATGTCCATTGTTCGCTAAAGCAAGGCAAAGGGGATAGAACAATGAAAAAGTTTTCGAAAGAAGAAAAAAGCTGGGCTTTATACGATTGGGGGAGTTCCGCCTACTCCATCATCATCACGACAGCAGTTTTCCCCATTTATTATAAAGCATCTGCCACTGAAGCCGGTGTCAGTTTATCCGATTCGACGGCTTATCTGGGCTACACGATTGCGATTTTCACATTTATTTTGGCGATGATCGGCCCTATACTGGGAACCATTGCTGATTACCAGGGCATGAAGAAAAAGTTTTTTACCGCCTTTTTCCTGTTGGGCACCATCTCTACCGCCCTACTGGCATTTGTCCCAAGCGAAAACTGGCTATTGATGCTGATCTGTTATGTCTTTGCGGCTCTTGGAGCGACCGGTGCCAACTTATTCTATGACGCATTTATTGTCGATGTCACTACAGAAAAGCGGATGAACAGCGTTTCTGCCTTTGGCTACGGACTTGGCTACATTGGCTCAACCATCCCGTTTATCCTATCGATTGCTATCATCCTGCTGGCTCAAAATGGCGTATTGCCCATTTCTGCCACCGCTGCCAGCCGCATTGCTTTTTTGATTACCGCCGTTTGGTGGGCTTGCTTCTCACTTCCGATGTTCCGCCATGTTAAGCAAATCCATTATATTGAGCGAGAACCTAATCCTGTCCATCAAAGTTTTAAGCGGCTCGGAAAAACAATCAAGGAAATACGCCAGTATCGTGCGCTATTCCTGTTCCTGATTGCTTACTTCTTTTATATCGACGGAGTCGGCACAATCATTTCCCTCTCCACAGCATATGGGACTGATTTAGGGCTTAGCGCTACCAACCTCCTGATTGTCCTGTTTGTCACCCAGGTTGTAGCTGCTCCATTTGCCATCCTTTACGGGCGGTTGGCGAATCGGTTCACCGGCAAGAAAATGCTGTACGTAGGAATCTGCGTATATATCGTGGTCTGTATTTATGCCTTTTTCTTAGAAACCATTACAGACTTCTGGATCCTGGCTATGCTCGTCGCTACTAGCCAAGGTGGAATACAGGCACTCAGCCGTTCTTATTTCGGCAAGCTGGTACCAAAAGAAAATTCCAATGAATTCTTTGGTTTCTACAATATTTTCGGGAAATTCGCGGCAATCACAGGTCCCCTGCTCGTAGCAGTCACCTCACAAGTGACCGGCAATTCAAGCATGGGCGTATTCAGTCTGGTGATCCTATTCGTCTTCGGTCTCATCGTCCTGTCCCGCGTACCCGAACCAAAACCGCACGAGCCAGTAGATAAGGTGGCAGTTGAGTAGGAAAAGCGGAAGCAGCCGTTAAGCCCCGACAAGCGCTGGAAGCCTGACCGGTAATGGCGGTCTTTGCCATTGCTGGTCAGGCTGAAGCGACTCGAGGGGCTGGCTGCTGGAGTCTGGACAAGGAAAAGCGGAAGCAGCCGTTAAGCCCCGACAAGCGCTGGAAGCCTGACTGGTAATGGCGTTCTGTGCCATTGCTGGTCAGGCTGAAGCGACTCGAGGGGCTGGCTGCTGGAGTCTGGACATTGAAAAGCGGAAACGGCCGCTCAGCTCCGAAAGGCATAAGACGATCTGGCGAAGCGGCGTCCTTTGCCGCACAGCCAGAGTGGCTTATGACCCGAGGAGTTGGCCGTTGGAGCTGGACAAAAAGAAAAGCAGAAGCAGCCATCTAGCCCCGACAAGCGGAAACGGCCGCTCAGCTCCGACAGGCACGAGGTGGCTCAAAGTGCTGCAGGAGAGCAATAGAGTTTAGACGATTTGGTTAAGCACCCTAATCAACCCCAAATAAAAAGGTGTCCGCCAATCCATCTGGCGGACACCTTTTTGGGTATTAATTTTTATTTTTATCTTCAGCCTTTACAGTTACGCTTCCGGTGCTGTCTTTTTGGACAGATGCATCGCCAAGTTCAACAACTTCGATGCCGCCTTTTTCTTTATCGGCTTCCTTGTCGGCTTTTTTGATTTCTTTTTCTACTGCTTTTTCGGCTTTTTCATGTTCTTTTTCAGCCTTTTCTTGCTCTTTTGCTTCTTTTTGGACGACTTTTTCTTGTTTCTTCAACTCTTTTTCTTCCTGTTTTTCAACACGTTTTGCTTTAAGCTCATCAGCTTTACCTTTAGCTTTTTCAGTAATGCCGCTCGTCTTATCTTTTAGTTGATTGGCTTTTTCTTTCACTTGATCCATTGCGCCGCCTGAACTTTCATCGTTCTCGTCCTTAGAGCTGGCCGCCTTTTCTTTAACGATTTCCTGAAGTTCCTTACCGCTCTTTGGAGCGAACAATAGGCCAGCTGCTGCACCGATAACTGCACCGGTTGCTGCACCAGCTAAGAAACCGCCGCCTCCGCCGCTTTCTTTACGTTCAGCTTCTGTTGGCTGTGGCGCTTGGATTTTACCGCCGCGCACAAGGCGCTCTTCCACTTCTTCTACGATTTCGTAAAGCGTACGGCCTTTTGCTTCAACCAATGACACGCTCATGTGATAGTCAGCTAAATCTTCCTGATCTCTCACAACGATGACATCATAATCGGTTGAATCCGATTTATCTTCCAGCATCTCTGCTTGGTAACCTTTTTTCTCTAATGCTTCACGTACTGACGTAAATGGATGTTCGACTGCAATTTTCACCATGTTCTGTCCACTCCCTTTTCAAAAGTCTATATTTCACTGTTTCCCCTCAATTGCGAAATTATAAACTTCTTTCTAAAAATTCGATATTCTACTGCCAGATTTTTATTCTGTCCGTATTCATCAAGCGAGCAGCCAGAACAATGCCCAATATAGCACCGCTCAAGCTGGAAATGAAGAATGGGGGAATAAAAAATAATGCCCCAAATTCCGTACCCAGCAAAAGCTTGGCATAAGGTACGGCAACCAGGGAAGCGATTATTCCCGTACCCACTACTTCCCCTAAAGCAGCAATCCAGATTTTTCCGAACCTTGCATACATGAGTCCAGCCAGCAAAGCCCCGATCATTCCTCCAGGAAAAGCCAATAGAGATCCGGTCCCTGTCAAAATTCTGACGACACCCGTCAAAAAAGCGATCACTACCGCCGGACCTGGCCCAAAAAGAACGGCTGCGATAACATTGATGGCATGCTGGATTGGATATGCACGCGCGATTCCAGCAGGAAAATAAACAAAAGCAGAACCAGCCACTCCGATAGCGACGAACATCGCCATCAAGATGAGTTTTCTTGTCTTCATTTCCCTGCACCTTCTTTACAGGAAGCCTGGAAGGCAGCAATTTGTGCTGCAATATTTCCTGCTTCCGCTATAGCGGATATCACGGCAATCCCTGAAACACCGGATTGCCATACGTGTTTGGCATTATCGGGTGTGATTCCGCCGATCCCTACAATCGGCAAGTCAGGAAATTCATTTTTGACGAGTAGAATTTCTTTGACGCCGGCAGGTTTTTTCGCATCCGCCTTGGAGGTCGTCCCGAAGATCGGACCCATTCCGATATAATCCGCTCCGTCCTTCACAGCCGTTTGCGCTTCTTTCAGGGAGTGGACGGAAACGCCCAGAAGTTTTTCCTTGCCGATCATTTTACGGGTCTGTCCGGCAGCCAGATCTTCCTGCCCGATGTGCACCCCATCCGCTCCAATTTGGCATGCCAGTTCGACCAAGTCGTTGATGATGAATGGAACACCATATTCGCCGCATAGTTGTTGGCATTGTTCAGCGAATTCAACCAATGTTGCACCAGTCAAAGCTCCCTTCCCTTTTTCTCTCAACTGAAAATGGGTGATGCCGCCTTTCAATGCCGTCTCCAATACTTCCAACGGATTTCTTTTCCCCGAATTTCGGGATCCCATTATAAAATAGATGGCCGGTTTATCGGAAAACTTCAATGTTTGCCACCCCCCTATTTTTTTCAAGTCTTGCCTTATACGCTGCATGATTGGTTGGTCCATGTCCCGAACCGATATTCAACGGTTCACCGAGGGCAGCTTGGATAAATTGCTTTGCCATGTGGACAGCGTCCTGCAGTTCCTGTCCTCTGGCCAACTGTGCAGTCACTGCCGCTGCAAAGGTACAGCCGGTGCCATGTGTCTGATCAGTCTCAATCCGGGTTGAGCGGTACAGCACGGATTCTCCGTTATTCTGCAACAAGTAATCCTCTGCATATTGGGGATCGCTCCCATGTCCGCCTTTGATGACGACTGCCTCTGCTCCCAGCGACAAAATCTTTTCAGCAGCCTGCTGGCGGCTGAAGGGATCTGTGATTGCGATGCCTGTCAGCGCTTCCGCCTCCGGAATGTTCGGCGTTACCAGCAAAGCCAATGGCAGCAAGTGGACTTTAAGCGCTTCCACCGCCTCCCGCTGCAATAGATCGGCACCGCCCTTCGCAATCATCACCGGGTCTACTATCAGCTTTCCCCACCCATACTCTCGAACGGCCGCAGCAGTTTCTTTAATGATTTCCGGATTGAACAGCATGCCTGTTTTTACAGCCGCAATCTCAAAATCGCTGCCTACTGCCTCTAATTGCGCTTGTACAGCTTGAGACGACATTGGGTAGATGCCCGTAACTCCCGTCGTATTCTGAGCCGTCACGGCAGTTATTACCGATGTACCGTAGACGCCTAGCTCCTGAAATGTTTTCAGGTCAGCCTGGATGCCGGCGCCTCCTCCAGAATCCGATCCGGCTATCGTCAAAGTTTGTGGTATTTTACTCATAGCATTTCCTCCTGTAAATAGACATATTCTTTCACATCACTGTCCGTCAGCCTGGCAAGTTGATTAATGAAAGCGATTTGAAAATCACCTGGAAGAACTGCAGACTTCGCAGCCTCCTGTCCAGCAATCGCATAAAAGCGCAGCACATGGCCGACAGTCTTTAAAGGATCTTCTGGCTGGACTGCCAAGGCTGCAGCCACAATACTGCTGAGCAAGCAGCCTGTTCCCGTAATCGAAGCCATGATCGGATCACCAAAAGGAATTTCCGTTACACTTTTTCCGTCTGTGACAATATCCATTTTTCCAGTGACTGCGACTACCAACCCTAATTCCGGAGCAGTAGAGACGGCAAGCTCCCTGACGTCCAGGAGCCCTTCTCCGGCGTCAACACCTTTTGACTGCCACCGTTTCCCAGCTACAGCTGCAAGCTCTCCTGCGTTGCACCGAAGGACGCTGACGTCAACTGTGTCCAGAATTTCGCGGACCGCCTTCTTCCTGAAATTACTCGCCCCTGCTCCCACAGGATCCAGGACCACAGGTATTCCTATCCGATTGGCCGACTCTCCGGCAATCAACATACTTTTCAATGATTCCGCGTGTAAAGTTCCGATATTCAATGACAGTGCCTGCGACAATGCCGCAAGTTCCGCTGCTTCTTCAGGCGCTTCTCCCATGATCGGAGATGCACCGATCGCCAGCAGCCCATTGGCTTGAAAATTAGAAACGACATGATTGGTGATGCAATGGACAAGCGGATTTTCACTTCTTATCTGCTGAAGCATATTAGACACCTACTTTATCGACGGAATCTACAGACCAGGATTCTTTTCTCCAAGCCTGATCCCAAAAATTCCATTCATAATAGCTGCTCTTCCGGAAACGGTTTTTCAACTCCTGCCGGCGTGCTTCCGGCAGCCCTTCCGCCAGCCTGTCCATACGGGCAATCTGTTCGTTGACCAGTGCCCCAAACTCATCGGATCCATAAGTTGCGATCCACCGGTTGTAGATTGGATGATCGGGTTCCGCATTTTTCAAGCGCTCCCCAATTTCGTAATAAAGCCAATAGCAAGGCAAAATGGAAGCCAGCACATCCGCTAAATCGCCTTCGGATGAGCGGTACATATGCGATACATAGGCGTAAGCGGTCGGAGAAGGTTCAAACACAGCCCACTCTTCTTCAGTGACTTCGAGAATTTCCATGAACGATTCATGCAGCGCCAGTTCAGCACTGCAGGTATGTGCGGAATGGATGGCAAAACGCTGGGTGGTTTCCAGATCTGTGGCTTTGGCTGCGCCAATAGCCTGTACTTTCGCAAAATGAGTCAAATAATAAGCGTCCTGCATTACGTAAAAGCGAAATCTATCAATCGGCAAAGTCCCGTCTTCGATCCCTTTCACAAACGGGTGATCAAAACTTGCTTGCCACAGGTTGTCGCATTCTTTTCTTACTTCTCTACAAAATGTCATTTCTCCATCTCCTTTTTTCCACAAAACAAAAAACGCCGCTTCCCAGTAAAGGGAAGCGGCGTTTGCAGTCGATAATGGAAATAGCAGACGGTCGCCACTTCCCTCCGCTGGTATGATCCAGATCAGGTTCAAAGGGTCCAGGCTTATGCCCGTCTCAGCCGATATCCGGCTCCCCTAGTGGTGTTTTTTATTTGTGTTTTCGAAATCACTATATCATAGTTTCAGAAAATTCTACAGCTTTTATGCGTTTTCCTGTTTCGTCGTCAAAAAAGTGGACATGGCTCATATCAAAAGCAAGCGTCGCCGTATCGCCAGCTTCAATTGTTGTAGAAGCATCAATGCGTGCGATAAATTCCTGATCCGCATATACCGCATACAGGATTGTTTCAGCCCCTGTCAATTCGGAAACTGTAATGGTCGCTTCGAATTCACTCGCTGGGATACCCGACAGATCTTCGTTATTGACATGAATGTGTTCCGGCCGGATGCCTAAAATCACCGCCTTGCCATCATACCCTTCATTTCTCAGCATCGTCATTACAGATGAGGGTATATCAATCACTTTATCCCCCATCAAATAGGTTCCTTCATCAATTCTTCCTTCAAAAAAGTTCATGGCAGGAGAACCGATAAAGCTGCCGACAAACCGATTTTCCGGAAAATCATATACTTCTTTCGGAGAGCCGACCTGTTGGATCAACCCATCCTTCATAACCACGATCCGGCTGGCCATCGTCATGGCTTCCGTCTGGTCATGCGTTACATAAATAGTAGTGGTTTTCAGCCGTCTATGCAGTTTGGCGATCTCCGCGCGCATTTGGACCCGCAGTTTGGCATCCAGGTTGGACAGCGGCTCGTCCATCAGGAAGACTTTGGCGTCACGAACTATGGCGCGGCCAAGAGCTACACGCTGGCGCTGCCCGCCAGACAGCGCTTTCGGTTTTCTGTCCAAAAAATCTTCCAGGCCAAGAATCGCCGCAGCTTCATCAACACGACGCTTGATTTCCGCCTTTTTGAACTTCCGGAGCTTCAGTCCAAACGCCATGTTTTCATAAACCGACATATGCGGATACAATGCGTAGTTCTGGAAGACCATCGCAATGTCTCGTTCCTTAGGCTCTACCTCGTTCATCCGTTTGCCATCTATATGAAACTCACCTTCCGTTATTTCCTCCAAGCCGGCAATCATTCGAAGAGTGGTTGATTTGCCGCATCCTGAAGGCCCGACAAAGACGATGAATTCCTCATCTTTAATGTGGAGCGTGAAATTCGATACGGCGAGAGCGCCTTTGTCATACCTTTTTCCCAGATTATTAATTTCAATCTCTGCCATTTCGCATTCTCCTTTCCCGCTATTTTATTCTTAATTATAGTCAATTGTCGGTAAATTACAAATACATGTTGGAATTTCGAATAGAAGTGATGTATACTCCTTATTATCAAGATAATAGAATATTTAGTTAATAATTAATAAGTGAAATGGACTTCATTTAACTATGTTTCGTCGGCTCACGAGAATCACTTCGCAAGTCGAAGTTTTTCAGAATTTGTATCTTATTTTACAAAAAGGAGTGTCATCCAATGAAAAACATACGATTTTCCGTGCTTCTTCTGACAATCATGACTCTGATGCTAAGTGGCTGCGCCGGCTTCCAAACCAGTAACAATGAAGAAGCCAATGTAAACGACGAGGGCAAAACAGTCGTCGATTTCTGGTCTTTCTGGGGTTCTGAGCTCAGACGTCCCATCATTGACAAAATCGTTGCTGACTTCAATGAATCCCAGGATGAAATCGAAGTCAGACATACCTACAGTCCTTGGGGAGACATTTGGACAAAAGAGCTGGCTGCCATTGCAGCGGGCAATCCTCCTGATGTCGTGATCAATGATATCAATGCAACTGCAATACGTGGCAAAGAAAATCAGGCAATGAACCTTTCTGAATTCACTGATGGGGATTTCTCCGAAAAATTCTATCCTGAACTTTGGGAAGCGACACTTTATGAAGGCGATTCTTACGGCATTCCCTTCAATACCGATACACGCGTCCTTTTTTATAACAAAGACGCCTTTGAAGAAGTTGGTCTCGATCCCGAAGATCCGCCTGAAACATGGGCTGAATTGGAAGAATACGCAACTAAGTTGGATGTGAAGGAAAATGGTGAGTATGACCGCCTTGGCTTCTATCCTCTTTGGGGAGTAGGCTACGATGTCTGGCTGTTGAATGCCAATGGCCAAAACTACTTCGGCGAAGACAACAATACAGATACAGTCAATATCAATACAGAAAGAAATGTTGAAGTTTTGAATTGGCTGAAATCATGGAGAGATAGAATCGGGGAAAATACAGTCAATTCATTCCAGGCGCAAATCGACAGTCAGCAGGGAAACCCTTTCTTCAGCGGTGATTTGGCTATGATTGTGCAACAGCCCACATTCTATCAGCAAATCAGCGAGTATGCGGAAGACTTGAATTTCGGTGCGGTGCAGCTTCCTGAATACGAACCTGGCAGCGGCCACACGAGTTGGGGCGGCGGCTTCGTAGCTGAAATCCCTGAAGGCTCAAGCGATCCGGAAGCGGCGTGGGAGTTTATTGAATATCTGACAGATAAAGAAGCACAGACGTACTGGGCAGTGGAGAACTTCGATAATGTAGCCAATATCGAAGCAGCAGAAGCAGCTACAGAATCCGATGAGTTGACGGAAGAAGGCCAGATGGTCTATCAGATTGCGGTTGAAAGCATGGAAGATACTTTGTTTACACCGGCTCCCGTGGAAGCACCAGGGTTCTACAATTACATCAATCCGCAAGTCGATGAATTCTTCCTCGGTCAAAAGACCGCCGAAGAAGCACTTGCACAAGCGGAAGAGGATGTAAAAAATTTAATCGAGGAAAACCAGTGAGCTAGGAGGAAATCCTATGGGAAAAAGAAAATTGACCATGAGGCGTAAGGAAGGCATATACGGCTATATTTTCATTTTGCCGTTTATTGTCGGATTCTTCGCTTTCACTGCCGGGCCTTTACTGTTTTCTTTAGCAGGAAGCTTCACAGATTATAATATTACATCACAGATGAATTTCACCGGAGTGGAAAACTACCAATCGCTCATCATGGAAGATGGTCTTTTTCGGACTTCCCTTTGGAATACAATTTATTACGTGGCGTTTTCCGTCCCTCTGACAACAATAGGCGCTATTTTTATTTCTTCACTGTTGAATCAGAACGTTCCGGGCATCCGTTATTTCCGGACCCTGTATTATTTGCCAGCTGTACTGTCAGGTGTCGGCGTCTACCTGCTTTGGATGCAATTGCTTGAGCCTGGAACCGGGATGGTCAATCTCATTCTTGGCTGGGTCGGCATCGACGGTCCAAACTGGCTGTATGATCCGGATTGGACCAAGCCTTCCTTAATTTTGATGAAACTTTGGAGTGTCGGCGGATCCATGCTCCTCTATCTTGCCAGTATGCAGGGGGTTTCAAAAAACCTCTATGAAGCAGCTGAAATTGATGGGGCGAGCAGATTGCGCCAATTTTTCCATATTACAATTCCCATGATCACTCCGGTTATATTTTTCGATGTTGTCACCAGCACGATCGGAGGCTTCCAAATTTTCCAGGAAGCCTATATCATGTCAGGAAACGGAGAAGGCGGACCTGCAAATTCCTTGCTGTTCTACAACCTTTATATGTGGAACCAGGCCTTCGAGAATTTCAACATGGGTTATGCCATGGCAATGTCCTGGATTTTATTTGTTATCGTCTTTGTTTTGACAATCATCAACCTGAAGCTGGCTCCTCGCTGGGTACATTACGAAGGGGAGGAGAAATAAATGGCTAAAACCAATGAAGAAACCAAGTATCTTGATGAACAGGATAAACTCGAAAGTCAATTTGTCCCCAACACAAAACTACGCTACATGGAACACCGCGGAAACCGGAATAATATGTGGCGGATATTCAATTTCGTCTTGCTGGCTGCAGGAAGCCTGCTGATCCTGTCACCCCTTTGGTGGATGTTTGCCACTTCACTGAAAACCATGGCAGAAGTCATGTCCTATCCGCCGTCCTTCTTCCCGGAATCCTGGGAATGGACCAATTATATACGCGCCTGGAATGCTGCACCTTTCACCACCTATACCATCAACACAATTACAATTACGACCTTTGTGGTGATCGGCAGTGTCGTGGCGAATTCGTTCATTGCTTACGGTTTTGCCAAGATACCTTTTCGGGGCAAGAGCATTTGGTTCGCCATTGTTCTGTCGACCATGATGATTCCAGGATTTGTAACGCTCATTCCGCAATACATCCTATTTTCCAACTTGGGCTGGGTCAACACGTATTACCCGTTGATTGTCCCACATTTCTTTGGAAGCGCATTTTACATTTTCCTCCTCCGGCAATTCTATATGACTATTCCAACTGAATTGATTGAAGCCGCTAAAATGGAAGGGGCAAGCCATTTCTATATCTGGTGGAAAATCGGCCTTCCTTTAACAAAACCAGCACTTGCAACTGTTGCAATTTTCTCGTTCAACGGTGCTTGGAATGATTTCCTCGGACCGTTGCTTTACTTAAACGATGAAAATCTCTATACCCTGCAGCTTGGGCTTGCAGTATTTAAAGGACAGCTCAGTACACAATGGAATTACCTGATGGCCGGATCGCTTCTCGTGCTCCTTCCCGTCATTCTGCTGTTCTTTTTTTTCCAGAAATACTTTATCCAAGGAATCAACCTGTCGTCTGGCGGGAAATAAGAAAAGCGGAAGCAGCCGTTCAGCTCCGAAAGACATAAGACAGGCTGGTGAAGCGGCATGTTTTCAGCCGCATAACCAGATTGGCTTATGATCCGAGGAGTTGGCTGCTGGAGTCTGGACAATAAGAAAAGCGGAAGCGCCCGTGTAGTTCCGACAAGCGCTGGAAGCCTTACCGGTGATGGCGATCTTTGCCATCGCGGGTAAGGCTGAAGCGACTCGAGGGACTGGGCGCTGGAGTCTGGACAATAAGAAAAGCGCAAGCGGCCGTTCAGCTCCGAAAGACATAAGACAGGCTGGTGAAGCGGCATGTTTTCAGCCGCATAACCAGATTGGCTTATGA
>NZ_CANMXD010000018.1:0-50581 GCF_947501725.1 uncultured Planococcus sp.
GATGGTAGTTGGGGGTCTCCCCCTGTGAGAGTAAGACGTCGCTGGGCAGTTGAAAGAAGTCGTTACCGATTCCGGTAGCGGCTTTTTTGTTTGGAAAAAATCTGCAGCATGGCAGGAAAGGATTTTTTCCGCTTTCAGGTTCCTTTCCGCTTCGTTGTGCCGAACTTGTTATAATGAAGTTAATCAATCAATGTGAGGATGGAAATTTATGACGCAACGACGTCCGATTGTGGATGCATTAATACAATTTCAGAATAGACAGCCCATTTCTTTTCATGTACCTGGGCATAAGCATGGTATTTTGTCAGGATTGCCGAAAGAAATCCAATCGGCACTCCATTATGATTTGACGGAACTGACAGGTCTGGACGATCTTCATTATCCGGAAGAAGCGATTAAAGATGCACAGCTTTTATTGGCGGAGGCTTACGGCGCGAAAGAAAGTTTTCTATTGGTCAATGGTTCGACTGTAGGGAATCTGGCGATGGTTCATGCCGCTTGCAAAGAAGGGGAGACGGTCATTGTGCAGCGAAATTCCCATAAGTCGATTTTCCATGCGCTGGAACTTGCACATGTGCGCCCTGTTTACGTTTCACCGCAATGGGATGCGGAATCCATGACGGCCGCGGGCGTATCTCTCAAGGCAATAGAAGAAGCAATAGAGGCATACCCGGAAGCTAAGGCAGTGATACTGACTTATCCAAATTATTATGGCATGGCTTCCCGGGAACTTGCTGACATCATTTCTTTGTGTCATGACAATGAGATGGCGGTTTTAGTGGATGAAGCGCATGGAGCCCATTTCCAGGTAGGATCTCCGTTTCCAGTGTCGTCTTTGGCTCTGGGTGCGGATGTCGTGGTGCAGTCAGCGCATAAAACTTTGCCGGCGATGACGATGGGGTCGTTTCTCCATATCGGCAGTAGTCGCGTGAACGTGAAAAAAATCCGGAAATACTTGCAGATGTTCCAATCGAGCAGTCCGTCTTATCTGATATTGGCTTCTTTGGATGATGCACGTTCGTATCTTCAAAACTACTCCCAGCCTGATGTCCGGATGTTCATGGAAAAGCGGGAACGTTTTCTCAGCAGCCTGCGGATGATTCCTCGTTTGGCTGTGGTGGAATCCGATGATCCGCTGAAAATCATGTTGAGGGTCGACCATCATAGTGGGTATCAGCTTAAGGAGAAGCTTGAGCAAGTAGGGATTGAAGTCGAATTGGCTGATCTTTTTCAAGTGCTGCTGATCTTGCCTCTATTGAAGCAATGGCATGCGTATCCGTTTGCCGAAATCCGCAGCCGCTTGAAAGAAGCGGTAGCGATGCTTGAAGGGGAAACAAGAAAAGACATGAAGCTTCAAATAAAAAAAACATCAGAGGTGACGGTACCCGAATTGTCTTTTGAAGAAATCGATCTTTCAGATCACGAATGGATTTCTCATACCCAGGTTATTGGACGGATCGCGGCTGGGATGGTGATTCCGTATCCGCCCGGCATTCCGCTTGTGGTGGCTGGTGAAAAATGGACATTGGCTAAAGTGGAAGAGTTGATGAATTACATTGCCTCAGATACGCAAATACAAGGGGACCATCAGCTGGAGTCCAAACAGTTGCCGGTACTTCAACAGGTGACAACGTAGAATAAGTAATGCATAAAGAGGGTATACTGTAACATCATTAAATGGAACAGAATGTGGGGGATTTTCATGGATCAGGAAAAATACGCAATCATTGATATCGGTTCGAATACCATCCGGCTGGTCATCTATACACGAGATAAAAGTGGGCGTTTTACTGAAAGTGAAAACGTTAAGGCCGTAGCCCGTCTCCGGAATTACTTGAATCAGGATAATGTGATGGAACAAGACGGCATCGATATACTCGTCAAGACGTTGAAGAGTTTCCAGGAAGTCACTCGGCACCATCAACTGAAGGAGATTCAATGCGTCGCCACAGCTGCTGTACGCCAAGCAGAAAATCAGGATGATATTATGGCAGCGGTAGAAAAAGAGACGGATTTTACTATCCGGATCCTTTCAGAATTTGAAGAAGCGAATTATGGATACCTGGCAGTCGTCAATTCGACTCCATTCGCCAGCGGCATCACAGTCGATATCGGTGGGGGCAGTACAGAGCTTACGTATTTCAACGATCGTCAGCTGATTTTCTTCTATAGTTTCCCATTCGGTGCTTTATCTTTAAAACAGCAGTTTATCGAGGGAGATATACCGACCAAAGGAGAATTGCGTGAGCTGCGGTCATTTTTGAAAGAGCAATTCAATCAGCTGGAATGGCTGGCCAATAAACGCCTGCCGTTGATCGGCATTGGGGGAAGTGCGCGGAACATGGCCCAGGTTCATCAGGAGCATGTCGAATATCCGTTGTCGGGAGTCCATCAATACATGATGAGCAGAAATGATGTAGAAGAAATCAATGATTTGTTGAAATCCCTGGATTTTTCGGAGCTTCAGCGGCTTGAAGGCTTGTCGAAGGACCGCGCGGATATCATCATTCCCGCTGTGGAAGTGTTTCACTATTTGATGGAATTAATTGATACGAAGGAATTTGCACTCAGCAGAAAAGGCTTGAGAGATGGCTTTTTTTATGAAGAGACGACCAAGGATTTTGATTTAGCGGTATTTCCTAATGTCGTGGAAGAGAGTTTCCATGAACTGGCCATCGACTATGACATCAATTTGACCCACGCGTTTCATGTCACTAACAGCGCAATGCTGATTTCAAAAAAACTAGAAGAGATCGGATTACTGTCCTTGGAAGAGCTGGATACTAAACGCCTGAAACTGAGCAGCGCCCTATATAACTTAGGGAGCTATATCGATTCGGAATCGAGCCACCAGCATACCTTCTATCTATTAGGCAATCGGACGATTGATGGCCTATTGCATAAAGAGCGGATTATTGTCGCGTTGATGGCTTCATTTAAAAACAAGGAAGTGTTCAAACGGAACGTCAATCTTTATGAAGATTGGTTCAATAAAGATGAGCTGTCGAAATTCAGCCTGCTTGGAGCCGTTATTAAATTGTCGTATAGTTTAAATGCTACGAAGCGGGACATTGTCGAGAATATCGAATTGGAAGAGAAGGATGATAAACTTGTGTTTTCTGTTCAATGCCGTGAAGACTGGGAGCCGGAACAATACCAGGTGGAAAAGCAGAAAAAGCACTTGGAGAAACAGCTGAAGAAAACGATTGATTTTAATTTTTACAAATAATTTACATTGCGAAGGCTATATCCCACTTTTTAAAAAGATGGAGAATGGTACGATAAAGAGAATGGATTATAAGTAAAAGGTGGAGTCGAAATTGGAGACAGTGAAAAAGAAGAACATAGAACTCAGGGATCCTGCATATTACAATAACCGAGAATTGAGTTGGCTTGCTTTTAATGAACGTGTTCTTCAGGAAGCACTTGATAAACGAAATCCTCTGTTGGAGCGGTTTAAGTTTTTGGCGATTTTCAGCTCCAATTTGGACGAATTTTTTATGGTCCGTGTAGCAGGGTTGCAAGATCAAGTGAAAGTCGGGTTTACAAAACCCGAAAACAAAGCTGGGATGACACCGAAGCAGCAGTTGAATGAAATTGCCATGAAGACGCATCGGCTGGTGGATCTGCAACATGAGACGCTTCAGAAGAATCTATTGCCGAAGCTCCAAAAGGAAAATGTGGAATTTGTAAAGATGGCAGACTTGAGTGCGGATCAATTGGATGTTATGGAACAGCATTTTGAAGACCATATTTTTCCGGTACTGACGCCGATGGCCATCGATGCGTATCGGCCTTTTCCGATGCTGCTGAATAAAAGCATCAATTTAGCGGTGGTGCTGGAAGACCAGGAGGAAGAGGTGGAAGAAGGGCAGAAAATTGCGATTGTCCAAGTTCCGTCTGTGCTTGAACGCTTTGTCCGTCTGGAATCGAAAAAAGGCAGCCAGAAGCTGATTTTATTGGAAGACGTCATCAGCTTCTTCATTCGCAAGCTTTTCCATGGCTTCAATGTGATTTCAACATCGGTCTTTCGGATTACCCGCAATGCCGACATGACGATCCATGAAGAAGGCGCGCGTGATTTGCTGAAGGAAATCGAAGAAGAGCTCCGTAAGCGGAAGTGGGGAGCGGCTGTGCGCCTGGAAATCCAACAGCCCGGGTTTGACCCGGCTATTTTAGATTACTTGACCGAAGAGCTGGAGGTTCACAAGAAAGATGTCTATGCGATCGAAGGGTTTTTGGATCTGACGGTCTTTTTCAACTTTTATAAAAAGATGGCGCCGATTTGGGAACATTTGGTCTTTGAAGGAAAGGTATCGCAATTGCCGACCGGTATGGAGACGGGCAAGCAGATTTTCCAGAAAGTCAGTGAACAGGACGTCTTCCTCCATCATCCGTACGAATCATTTGAGCCGGTTGTCCAGTTTATTTCAGAAGCAGCGGATGATCCTGATGTGCTTGCCATCAAGCAGACGCTCTACCGGGTCAGTGGCGATTCTCCCGTGATTAAAGCATTGAAAAGAGCGGCGGAGAATGGCAAGCAAGTAACGGTGCTGGTTGAACTGAAGGCACGGTTCGATGAAGAAAACAATGTCCAATGGGCGAAAGAGCTGGAGAAGGCTGGATGCCATGTTATTTATGGGATGACCCATCTGAAGACGCATAGCAAAATCACTTTGGTGGTGCGGAAAAAAGAGGATAAGATCGAACGTTTTGTGCATTTGGGAACGGGCAATTACAATGACCAGACAGCTAAAATCTATACGGATATGAGCTTATTCACTTCGAAAAGGCAGTTTGGCATTGATGCGACCAACTTTTTCAATTACTTGAGCGGCTATACCGAAAAGCCGAAGTTCCATTACCTGTCGGTGGCGCCTTTTACCATCCGTACCGATATCATTGACCTGATCGATACCGAAATCCGTTTTCAGAAGAAGCATGGCAATGGCCGAATCGTTGCAAAGATGAACTCATTGACGGATAAAATCATTATCATGAAATTATATGAGGCATCGAATGCAGGAGTGAAGGTGGATTTGATTGTTAGAGGAATCTGTTGCCTGCGGCCAGGAATTTCAGAGGTGAGTGAAAACATCCGGGTACGGAGCATCGTCGGCAGTCTGCTGGAGCATAGCCGGGTCTATTTCTTCAACCATAACGGCAAAGGCAAGACTTTCCTGTCGTCAGCGGATATGATGACACGGAATTTGAATAACCGCATTGAAATCCTGTTTCCGGTTGTTGATGAAGCTATCAAAGAACAGGTTAAGAGCATACTGGAGCTGGGTCTTGCCGACAATGTGAAGGCCAGAGAGCAGGATGCAGATGGAGTTTACCATTACGTGCCACGGAAAAATGATGAGCTGGCAATAGACAGCCAAATGGAATTGTTTCGGCGGGCTTATCAAGTAGCAGAAGATGAGGAATAAGCAGGAGCCGTTCGTTTCCACAAGGGGAGGAACGGTTTTTTTACGGGTCACTGTAAAATATGAGCCATTTCGTGTATAGTATAAAGAGTTTGAAACAGTAGAATATGATTAATTTCATGGAATAAGGTGAGCGGTAAAATGAGTTATTTGATCAATCTGGAAGGCGGAGAAGGATCGGGCAAGTCGACGGTTCTGAAGATGCTGGCAGATGCGTTAGAGGAAAAAGGATTTTCTGTTGTCTGCACGAGAGAGCCAGGCGGCATTGATATCGCTGAACAAATCCGCGGCGTGATCCTGAACCGGGAAAATACAGCGATGGATGCACGAACAGAAGCGTTGTTGTATGCTGCAGCAAGGAGACAGCATTTGGTTGAAAAGATCATACCGGCACTCGAAGCTGGAAGCATCGTTTTATGCGATCGGTACATCGACTCCAGCTTGGCTTATCAAGGATACGCTCGAGGGCTTGGGATGGAAGAGATTTTCGCCATCAATAAATTCGCCATCGATGATTATATGCCGGACCTGACCCTTTATTTTGATGTTAACCCGAAAGTGGGATTGGCACGGATTGAAAAGGATGCAGATCGGGAAATCAACCGGTTGGATGTGGAATCAATGAAGTTCCACTATAAAGTAAGAGAAGGCTATCTCTTGCTGTTGAGCCAAAACCCAGAGCGAATTCGTTTGATCAATGCAGAGAATGAGCTGGATACCGTTTTCGCAGACGCGTTGGAAACAGCTGCACGATTCATAGAAGAACGGCAAGCAGCAGTTGATCCTTCCTAAGGTCAGCTGTTTTTTTTAGCGGTTGCTTTTTTGGCATTGAGCTGGAAAGATATGCAGCGTATATCTTTCTTCATGTTATACTTATATAGAAGAAAGATAAAAAGGAGTGAGTGCTGATGAAACTCGTAGTAGCAGTTGTACAGGACCAAGACAGTAACCGATTATCCAACGCGTTAACGAAAAATGATTTCCGGGCTACAAAGCTTGCCAGTACAGGAGGGTTTTTGCGCTCAGGGAACACGACCTTTTTAATCGGTGTAGAAGATGAACTTGTACCGAAGTTATTGGACCTGATTCGTGAAAATTGCCGATCTCGTGAACAGATGGTGGCACCTGTATCACCGATGGGGGGCAATGCTGACTCGTATATTCCCTATCCTGTTGAAGTTGAAGTGGGTGGAGCGACCATTTTTGTCCTGCCGATTGAACAGTTCCATCATTTCTAGAAAATTGGGGAACCCTGTGGATTTTCCGCGATAAATTATACGGCCGCTTGTCGGCCAGTACCATAAATAATACCCGTGCTCCAATCGGAACACGGGATTTTTTACAAAGTCTGAAGGTGAAACTTATGCAAAAAACGACGGATGAATTTTTGGAAATGCAGCCAGTAGTGATGAAGCGGCTGCAGGGTGCCTATGCGAAAGACCGGTTGGCACATGCTTACCTGTTTGAAGGCCCTGCAGGCTCGGGGAAAAAGGAAATCACTCATTTCTTCGTCAAGCTGCTGCTATGTGAATCACCCCTGGAAAATGTTCCATGTGAAACATGTCGGAGCTGTCAGCTTTATAATTCCGGCAATCATACAAATGTTTTGTTCATCGAACCGGATGGCCAAAACATTAAAATTGATCAGATCCGTGAATTGATTTTCAAGTTGAATAAAACCGGGCTGAATACAGGCCGTAAAATATACGTGATTGAGCAGGCGGACCGCATGAATAATTCTTCTGCCAATGCTTTGCTGAAGTTTTTGGAGGAGCCGGAGTTTAATGTGACGGCCATCCTGTTGACTGAGCGGCTTAATGCGCTGATGAGTACAATCCGTTCCCGCTGCCAATTGGTGTCGTTCCGACCCTTGTCACGATCGAAGCTGATGGAGAAGTTGATGGCCGATGGCATGACAGAGTCGATGGCGGCCACCGTCAGTATGCTGACGCAAAGCGAAGAAGAAGCGATTGCTTTGAGTCAGGATGAACAATTTGCCCAAGCCAGAAAAACAGTGCTGAAACTGGTGGAAGTGGCTGACAGCAATGTTCACGAGGCGCTTTTGATGCTCCAGGCTGAGTGGCTGCCATTATTTAAAGAAAAAGAAGATGCCGAAAGAGGCCTGGACATGTTATTATTTGCATATCGGGACATTGCTTCGGTAAAAGCAGGTCTTGAAACTGCACGAACATATCCAGACATGGAAGAAACTTGGAAGCAGATGGCTCTCCGGCGTTCCTTTACGGTATTGTCCAAGCAGTTGCAGGCTGTTTTACAGGCCAAACAACAATTGCCGCGCAATATGAACCGAACGCTGTTGATGGAGCAGTTAATGCTGAATCTGCAGGAGGGGTAGCAATTGTATAATGTGATAGGTGTCCGCTTTAAGAAAGCGGGTAAAATATATTATTTTGATCCTGGTGAATTAGGGATTGAAAAAGATGATTATGTCATTGTGGAAACGGCACGAGGCATAGAATACGGAAAAGTGGTCGTACCGACGAAAACCGTTGGAGAAAACGACGTGGTCCTGCCTCTAAAACAGGTGGTAAGAGTAGCTTCTGACCGCGATCGCCACCAGGTGGAAGAAAACCGTCTGGAAGCAAGCCGGGCTTTTGAACTGGGTACCGGCAAAATTGAAGAGCATCGATTGGACATGAAACTGGTTGATGTCGAATACACTTTCGACCGCAATAAAGTCATTTTTTACTTTACAGCGGAAGGTCGTGTGGATTTCCGGAACTTGGTCAAAGACTTGGCTTCCATTTTCCGTACACGCATTGAACTTCGCCAAATAGGTGTTCGTGATGAAGCCAAAATGCTCGGCGGCATCGGTCCTTGTGGCCGGATGCTCTGCTGTTCGACATTTTTGGGTGATTTTGAGCCGGTTTCGATCAAAATGGCAAAAGATCAAAACCTGTCGTTGAATCCTTCGAAAATTTCAGGTTTATGCGGCCGGTTGATGTGCTGCTTAAAATATGAGAATGACGAATATGAAACAGCGAAAAAGGAAATGCCGGATATTGGAACACGCGTAACGACGCCGGACGGTGATGGCCGCGTAGTAGGCATGAACATTTTAGAGCGGGTGTTGAAAGTTCGCTTATCTGAGCAGGAACAGACACTTGAATATACATTAGATGAGATAATGGGCCAAGGAACGAGAGCGTGAGGTGGTTTAGGTGAAGGAAAAGAATTTTTTGGACACGGTCATGGAGTTTGAACAGCAACTCCAATCCATGCAGGAACAATTCAGCGAACTAAAAGCTGTAGTGGCCCGGACAATGGAAGAACATCATGCGCTGCAATTGGAGAATCATCATTTGCGTTCGCGCTTGGATGAATTCCATCAAGCAGTGCCGGAAGTGGCAGCTGTGGATCCGGTTAAATTGAAAAAAGCCGTGATGGATATCGGCGAAGGCTACGATAATTTAGCCCGTCTGTATCATGAAGGCTACCATGTCTGCAATGTACATTTCGGCAGTTCCCGAAAAGGCGACGATTGCCTGTTCTGTTTGTCATTCCTGAATAAACAGAATTGAAAAGCGGAAGCGGCCGTAGTGCTGCCCGCTGGCAAAATGATAAAGAGAAAGGCTTCCGACACTCCGTGTGGCGGCAGCCTTTTGTTATGCTAGGAGTTGAACAGATGTTAGTGGATGACGAAAGACTTGATTATTTATTGGCGGAAGACCTGCGGATCATTCAAAGTCCATCGGTGTTTTCCTTTTCATTGGATGCGGTGCTGTTGGCCCGCTTTGCCTATGTCCCGCTGAAGCGGGGGACAATTGTAGACCTGTGCACAGGCAACGGAGCGATTCCACTGTTTTTGAGTGCCCGTACGGAGTCGCGGATCATTGGGGTAGAGCTGCAGGAACGTCTTGCACATATGGCTCGGCGCAGCGTGGAATACAACGGCCTTGAGCAGCAGATCGACATCATCGAAGGTGATGTCAAAAACATGCCGGCACAGCTGGGGTTTGAAAAATACGATGTGGTGACCTGCAACCCACCTTACTTTCCGGCGCATGAAATGAGCGACAAAAACATCAGTGAACACATGGCTATCGCGCGGCACGAGCTGCATCTGACACTTGATGAGGCGGTCCTATCGGCTAGCCAGCTGTTGAAGCAAGGCGGAAAGGCAGCATTTGTCCATCGTTCCGGCCGCTTGATCGATTTGATTGCAGCGATGCGCGCGAACCGTCTGGAACCGAAACGGATTCGTCTGGTTTATCCGAAAGCTGGAAAAGAAGCGAATACCTTATTGATTGAGGGGATCAAAGACGGGAAACCGGACTTGAAGATCCTGCCGCCATTGATTGTCTATGGTGACGATGGGGAATATACCGAAGAAGTGCGGGAGTTATTATATGGCAGCCAGTGACCATTATTTTTATGTCCTGGAATGCGCCGACGAGTCGTATTATGCGGGGTATACCAATGATCTTGAAAAGCGGCTGGCTGCACATAACGCCGGAAAAGGCGCAAAATACACACGCGCCAAAGGGCCGTCTAAGCTCATTCATCATGAATGTTATGACACGAAACCGGCAGCGATGAAAGCGGAATATGCCTTCAAGCAATTAACGAAGGCTCAAAAAATCCGTTATATTGCTGAAGGAAAGGAGAACGGCAAATGAAATCCCAAAAAAGTTTCCAGCATAAGCAAGCCACCTTGTACCTGGTGGCAACGCCCATCGGCAATCTGGAAGATATGACGATCCGCGCGTTGCGCATTTTAAAAGAAGTGGATATTATTGCTGCAGAAGACACGCGCAACACGAAAAACCTCTGCAATTATTTTGATATCCAGACTAAATTGGTCAGTTACCATGAACACAATCAGGAAAGTGGGGGCTTTAAGATTCTGTCCTACCTGGAGGAAGGCAAGTCTGTCGCTCTAGTCAGCGACGCCGGCATGCCGTGTATTTCCGATCCCGGTGAAGACATCGTCAAACGAGCAGTGGCGGAAGACTTTCCGGTTGTCCCGATTCCTGGAGCCAACGCGGCACTCAGTGCGCTGATCGCCTCTGGAATCTCACCGCAGCCGTTCCTATTTTACGGATTCCTGTCCCGCAATAAAAAAGATCGGCAGGCAGAGCTCGAACTTTTGGGGCAGAAAGAAGAAACGCTAATCTTTTACGAAGCACCTCACCGACTAAAAGAAAGCTTGAAGAGCATTCAAAAAACAGTCGGAAACGAGCGGAAAATCACCTTGGCACGGGAAGTGACGAAGAAATTCGAAGAGTTTCTGAGAGGGACGGTTGAAGAAGCTGTGCTCTGGGCTGAAGAAAATGAAATCCGCGGAGAATTTTGTCTGGTGCTGGAAGGCAATGCCGATCCGGAACCCGTCGAAAATGTAAAGTGGTGGGAGCAGTTGTCCATCGAAGAACACGTGGACCAGCTGATGGAAACCAAAAACCTGACATCCAAAGAAGCCATCAAAGAAGCTGCAATCGAACGCCAGTTGTCCAAGAGAGAAGTCTATCAGGCTTATCATACCTAGAAAAGCGTAAGCAGCCGCTAAGCTTCGACAAGCGCTGGAAGCCTTGCCGGTAATGGCGTTCTTTGCCATTGCGGGTAAGGCTGAAGCGACTCGAGAGGCTGGCTGCTGGAGCTGGACAAAAAGAAAAGCGGAAGCGCCCATGCAGCTCTGCCGGGCATAAGACAGATCGGCGAAGCGGCATGTTTTCAGCCGCACAGCTGAGTTGGCTTATGACCCAAAGAGCTGGGCGCTGGAGCTAGACAACAAAGAAAAGCGTAAGCGCCTGTTTAGAACCGACAGGCTTAAGGCAGATTGCCGAAGCGGCGTTCCTTCAGCCGCACAGGCAAGCGGACTTAAGACCCCGAGGTTCTAGGCGCTGGAGCTAGACAACAAAGAAAAGCGGAAACGCCCTAAACGAAAAACTATATCAGTAGACATTAAAAAACCAGGAAGCCTCGGCATCCTGGTTTTTTAACTTACTTCTTTAAGTTGTTTTGGATTTCTTTTACCAGCATTTCTGCGCCTTCAGAGCTCAAGATTAATTTGCCGCCAACCAATTGCATGTTGTCGTCTGATACTTCGCCTGTAACTGCACATGTCATATTCGGTAAATATTTTTTCAAAATAATTTTGTCGTCATCCACGTAAATTTCCAATGCGTCTTTTTCTGCGATTCCCAAAGTCCGTCGCAATTCAATTGGAATTACCACACGTCCTAATTCATCCACTTTCCGAACAATACCTGTCGATTTCATAATGATAGTCCTCCTTTTATTTTATCGGGTGTATTCGCCAAAATTCGACATTTACCACTTCCTGTCATAAATCATACCAACTACTGGCAATTTGGTCAATAAAAAACTATCGAAATCATAATGAAATTTTATAACTAGTGGTAATTTTCTTTGATTTTGAATAAAGAATGTCATTGGATTGACAAATTTTAAATAAAAGTAAAAAAAATCCATTTTAAATATGCTTAAATAATGTCGAATCGCTATTTAAAATCTCTTTGTCGAATTGAAAGATTGTACAAAATAGGGGACTTCGTTAAAATAAGAACTATACAAAAAAACTGGAGGAATTTTTCGTGACTGCTAAAAAAGAAACGTTTTATTTAACCACACCGATTTACTATCCAAGCGGAAAATTCCATATTGGAACGGCTTATACAACAGTTGCTTCTGATGCGATGGTCCGCTATAAGCGTTTGCGTGGATTTGATGTCCGGTTTTTGACTGGAATGGATGAACATGGCCAAAAAATTGAAGAAAAAGCGAAAGAAGCCGGGAAAGCACCACAGGAATTTGTGGATGATATGGCTGCGGCAGCTAAACAAGTATGGTCAACAATGGATATTACTTACGACGACTTCATCCGTACCACGGAGAAGCGCCATAAAGAAGGTGTTGAACGGATTTTCAAAACGTTCCTCGACAATGGCGATATCTATAAAGGTGAATATGAAGGCTGGTATTGCACGCCTTGTGAATCATTCTTTACGGAAAACCAATTGGATGACGGCAATTGCCCGGATTGCGGACGTCCAGTTCATAAAGTAAAAGAAGAATCGTATTTCTTCAATATGAAAAAATATGCAAGCCGCCTGTTGGAGTATTACGAAAATAATGTAGAGTTTATTGAGCCTGAGTCGCGTAAAAATGAAATGATCAATAATTTCATCAAACCCGGATTAGAGGACCTGTCGGTTTCACGGACTTCTTTTGACTGGGGAATTCCGGTTCCTGGAGATCCGAAGCATGTCATCTATGTATGGGTCGATGCCTTGTCGAATTACATTACTTCACTTGGGTACGGTTCAAATGATGACAGCTTGTTCAATAAATACTGGCCAGCGGATGTCCATGTAGTCGGCAAAGACATCGTCCGTTTCCACACCATCTACTGGCCGATTTTCCTGATGGCTTTGGATCTGCCATTGCCGAAGAAAGTTTTTGCCCACGGCTTCATCATGATGAAAGATGGCAAAATGTCGAAATCAAAAGGCAATGTTGTTTATCCGGAAATGCTGGTTGAGCGATACGGATTGGACGCAACCCGTTATTTCCTGTTACGTGAATTGCCATTTGGATCTGATGGCGTCTTTTCACCGGAATCATTTGTCGAACGCACCAATTTTGATTTGGCCAATGATCTCGGAAACTTATTGAATCGTACAGTCTCAATGATCAATAAATACTTCGACGGCGCAGTTCCGCAAATCAATGGATTGCAGACTGCATTCGACGGTCCGCTTCAGCGGGTAGCTGCCCAGACAGTGGAAGTCTATGAGCAGCATATGGAGAGAATGCAATTCAGCATTGTCTTAAGCGAAGTATGGGCATTGATTTCAAGAACCAATAAATATATCGACGAAACACAGCCATGGGTACTGGCGAAAGATGAAGCTGAGAAAGAGCAATTGGCTTCTGTCATGGCCCATTTGGCGGAAAGTCTTCGTATGGCTGCGGTTATGCTGCAACCATTTCTGCCGAACGCTCCAAAACAGATTGTTGAACAGCTAGGTCTCTCAGAAGACTTTCTTGCTTGGGATACATTGCAGGGCTTCGGTAAAATTCCGGCAGGCATCCAAGTAGTGTCAAAAGGGACGCCGATCTTTCCACGCCTCGAAGTAGAGCCGGAAGTAGCATATATCCGCGATCAAATGCGCGGCACTGCAGCTCCGGCTGTAGAAGAGCCCGCAGTCGTGGAAGTTCCGGATGTGCCGGAAATTGCGATTGAAGACTTTTCGAAAGTGGATTTGCGGGTAGCGACAGTGACAGAATGTGAAGCAGTACCGAAAACCTCAAAACTGTTGAAACTGCAGTTGGATATGGGCTACGAAAAGCGCCAGGTGGTATCTGGAATTGCGGAACATTACAAACCGGCGGAACTGGTCGGCAAAAAAGTGGTCGTAGTAGCAAACCTGAAACCCGTGAAATTGCGGGGCGAGCTTTCTCAGGGAATGATTCTGGCCGGCGAAAAAGACGGTTACCTAACATTGGCATCAGTCGCCGAAAAGCTTCCAAACGGCTCAAAAATAAAATAAGACTACTGGAAAAGACCTGTTTTGACCCACTTTCATTAGTGGGTCTTTTTTTGTTTCAGTGGGTTTTATGGCCCAATATTACAGAAAAAAGAATGGTTTTGACGCCGAATTAACATGTTTTGTTACCCAATTGTAATGTTGCTGTGAAGAATGATACAGGTAGAACCATTAGAATAAAGCTTAATGTGAGGAGAATGATTGATGTTTATCGATACCCATGTACATTTAAATGCAGACCAATATGATGAGGACCTGACACAAGTCATTGAGCGCGCACGAGAAAACCATGTGGAGAAAATGGTAGTCATCGGCTTCGACCGAAAAACGATCGAACGGGCCATCGAATTGGCCGAAACCTATGAATTCATCTTCGCAGTAGTTGGTTGGCATCCAGTTGATGCAATCGATTGTACTGAAGAAGACTTGAAGTGGATTGAAGAGCTGGCAGCTCACCCGAAGGTAGTGGGAATCGGGGAAACCGGATTGGATTACTATTGGGACAAATCATCGAAAGAGGTACAGCAGGAAGTTTTCCGCAAGCAGATCCGATTGGCTAAAAAAGTAAAGCTGCCAATCATCATCCATAACCGTGAAGCTACAGAAGACGTACTGAAAATCCTCAAGGAAGAAAACGCGAAAGAAATAGGCGGTGTCATGCATTGCTTCAGTGGCAGTGTAGAGACAGCCCGTGAAAGTATAGAAATGAACTTCATGATTTCTCTTGGAGGACCGGTAACATTCAAAAATGCCAAAAAACCGAAAGAAGTTGCTGAGTTGATTTCACTTGATCACCTGATGATCGAAACGGATGCCCCATACTTAGCCCCACATCCTCATCGTGGGAAGCGAAATGAACCATCCTATGTTCCATTGGTTGCGGAAGAGATTGCGCGGCTGAAAGGAATTTCGGTGGAAGAAGTAGCAGAAGCGACCACACGGAACGCTGAAAAGTTTTACAAGCTTTCTCAAATAAAGGGAAATTAAGAAATTCGTATTGATTGACAGTTCAAACATGAGACCATATAATCACCCAGGTGAAGAAGGAGGAGATATTTTTGTCAAATGAAGCAAATAATACCAAATCATCAAAATTATTCAAAGGTAAATCATTGGCGGTCACAATCGCAACCGTATTGTTGTTCGCGGCGGTTTTAACTTTTGCTATATATGAAGGTACAAAAAATACAGTATCTGTAACAGCTAATGGTGAGCAGGAAGAAGTAAGAACGCATGCAGAAACGGTTGGGGCGTTTTTGGAGGAGCAGGAAATCGAAGCAGGGGAGCATGATTTTCTGAGCCATTCCAAAGAAACAGTGATCGATAAAGATCTGGCTCTTGAATGGGATGCAGCAGAGCAATATAACGTAACAGTTGACGGAGAAGCAACTTCTGCCTGGACAACTGAAAATACAGTAGCAGAGATTTTAGCTAAAGCGGATATCGAGCTTACAAAATATGATAAAGTATCACCTGCGCTAGAGGAACAAGTGGACGAAGAGACAACGATTTCAGTTGAGAAAGCCTACGAAGTTACGATCCAGGATGGTCTTAAAGAAAAGAAAGTATGGTCTACTTCAACTACGGTCGCTGACTTTTTAAAACAGCACAAAGTTTCTGTGGGCAAACTTGATAGAGTGGAAAGCGAAATGGATGAATTGGTCCTTCCAAATTCAAAAGTTAAAGTGGTCCGCGTTGAAAAGGTCACCGATGTAGTTGAGGATTCTGTGAAATATGCAGTAGAGACAAAAAAAGACGATTCCTTACTTAAAGGCAATGAAAAAGTCGTTCAAAAAGGTTCAAATGGCGTAGTCAAGAAAACCTACGAAGTCATCAAAGAAAATGGCAAAGAAGTAAAACGAGATCTTAAAAATGAAAAAGTCGTAAAAGAACCAACAAAACAAGTAACGGCAGTCGGTACGAAAACAGTTGTAGCAAGTGTTTCACGTGGAGCTCAAGCGAAAGCTGCACCCGTAGCTGCCCAGGAAGAAAAGAAGGCAGCACCCCAAAAGGAACAAGCGATAGTCAAAACAGCTTCATCTGAAAAAGCGGCAACACCAGCGAAAGTTGCACCTGCAAAAGCAGCGCCAGCAGAAGCAGAACCGACTGGCGGCAAAGAGTTCTATGTGTCAGCAACAGCTTATACAGCAAGTTGCACAGGCTGTTCAGGAATTACTGCTACAGGCATCAATTTGCATACCAATCCAGGTCTTAAAGTAATTGCGGTAGACCCTAGTGTTATTCCGTTAGGTTCTAAAGTATGGGTTGAAGGATACGGTAATGCGATTGCTGGAGATACTGGCGGAGCAATCAAAGGAAACAAAATTGATTTGTTCATGGCCAATAAATCCGATGCTTTGTCGTTTGGGCGCAAACAAGTAAAAGTTAGAATCCTTAACTAGTTCTAGAGTAAGTTCTATTGAAGGCTTTCCCGGGATATTTCCTGGGAAAGCTTTTTACATGTCTACCCATAAGCGTGTAGAATAAACAAGAAGCTTGAAAAGAGGAACGGATATATGAAGATAAATGAAATTATCGTGGTTGAAGGAAAAGACGATACAGTAGCGATTAAACGTGCAGTCAACGCGGATACTATAGAAACGAACGGTTCAGCAATTACAGCAGAGACGCTTCAGCGGATCGCTCATGCGCAACAGAAACGGGGCATCATTGTTTTTACAGATCCCGATTATCCTGGGCGGCGTATCCGTGCTATTATTGAAGAACATGTGCCTCAGGCTAAACATGCATTTTTGCCCAAAGAAAAAACCATTGCAAAAAACGGCAAAGGGTTAGGCATTGAACATGCCCGTGACCAAGATATCCGTGAAGCCTTGCAGGCGGTCTACACGCCGCTGCAGGAAGAGCGCCCGATAGAGATCACAATAGAAGATTTGATCGACGCAGGGCTCGTTGCCCATCCAAAAGCCAAACAGCGTCGAATACAAATCGGCAACGATCTGCAGATCGGCTATACCAATGGCAAGCAGCTTCAAAAGCGGCTTCATATGTTCGGTATATCCAAAGACCAGTTCATCAAAGCGGTGCAAGCGTTAACTCAGGAGGAAAAACAATGACCAAAGATATTGCCACGCCTATTCGGACGCAACAGATTATGGCGAAATACAATTTAAAAGTGAAAAAGAGCCTCGGACAGAACTTTTTGATAGATCCCAATATTTTACGTAAAATTGTCGGCCAAGCAAAATTGACTAAAAAATCTGCCGCCATTGAAATCGGACCAGGAATCGGTGCGTTGACAGAACATCTAGCAAGAGAAGCTGGAAAAGTACTGGCTTTTGAAATCGACCAGCGCCTATTGCCGGTGCTTGATGATACGCTTTCTCCATACGATAATATTTCCATTGTCCATGCTGATATCCTGAAAACCGATGTCCAGGCAGCCATCGACAATGAATTGGCCGATTACGACGATATCGTGGTTGTAGCGAATCTGCCCTATTACGTCACAACGCCCATCATCTTAAAGCTTTTGCTGGAAAAACTGCCGATTCGCGGCATGGTCGTTATGCTGCAAAAAGAGGTGGCTGAACGCATTACAGCTAAACCTGGTACAAAGGCTTATGGATCACTATCTATTGCCATACAGTACTATACACAGGCTGAAATGGCATTGACTGTTCCTAAATCGGTCTTCCTGCCACAGCCGAATGTCGATTCTGCTGTTATTCTCATGACCAAACGGGAAGTTCCTGAAGTGGAAGTGATTGATGAAGACTTCTTCTTTAGCGTTACGAGAGGGTCATTTGTTCAGCGGAGAAAAACTATTTTGAACAACCTTCAAGTTGCGATGCCTTTAGGAAAAGAGAAAAAAGAGCTGATTTTGAAAGCTCTGGCAGAAGCTGAAATTGATCCAACGCGGCGTGGAGAGACTTTGACGATTAAAGAATTTGGTCTGTTGGCTGATAAATTATACGCTTATTTCCAGTAAAATCGGCATTCTGTTACAATTTCGGCACAACTTATTTCGACCTAAAGATATTTCGGATAAATAAATATTGACAGCAGCTAATAGTCGCTGATAAAATTATAAATTTGCTTGACTATTCCATCATATTATGGTAGAATTTTGTCTATAGTGAGGTGTAGACAAAATGCCCAAAACTTTGGCGGATATTAAAAAGTCGTTAGACCTACATTTAGGAAAACGATTGCTTTTGAAGGCAAACGGAGGTCGCAAGAAAACGGTTGAACGTGCCGGAATCCTGCGCGAAACGTATCACTCCGTGTTCGTGATTGAGCTAGATCAAGAAGAGCATGCATTTGAACGCGTGTCTTACAGCTACGCAGACATCTTAACTGAAGCAGTAGAAATTACTGTGTACGAAGGAACTGAAGATGCACTTGTTGTGAAATAATTGAATTATATTTATATGTTACTTCAAAACTTGCTCCTGCTTATTCAAGCGGAAGGCGAGTTTTTTTGTTTCTGCCGGCACATTCCTTTCCATTGTCCCGCGGTATGTTAAAATAGTCTTCATCAGAATATAAAAGGAGGCAGTGGGATGCTCTACGTAAAAGCGCCTGCCAAGATCAACTTAACATTAGATGTTTTACATAAACGTCCAGATAACTACCATGAAATAGAAATGATTATGACAACGGTGGATTTATCGGACCGTATTGGGCTGATGGGGACAGCTAAAGGCATACATATCCAGTCTGCTGACCGCTTCGTGCCGAGTGATTCCCGCAACCTTGCCTATCAGGCGGCGCAATTGATCAAAGACACCTTCAATATCAAGACCGGTGTCATCATCTCGCTCGACAAAAAAATTCCGGTTGCTGCAGGTCTGGCCGGGGGCAGCAGCGATGCTGCAGCTACTTTGAAAGGCTTGAACAAACTTTGGCAATTGAACCTTTCACTTGATGAACTGGCTGAGCTGGGCGCCAAAATCGGTTCCGATGTTTCCTTTTGCGTTTATGGCGGAACAGCATTAGCGAAAGGGCGTGGAGAAATCATCCAGGAATTGCCCACTCCGCCAAATTGCTGGGTCATTCTAGCGAAGCCGACTTTAGGAGTTTCTACAGCTGATGTCTACGGGGCATTCGATGTTCAGACAGCTCAACATCCGAATACGGAAGAAATGATCCAAGCGCTCAACGATGGCGACTATGAAGCCATGTGTGCCAATCTGGGCAACGCTCTCGAAAGCGTGACGCTGAAATTGTATCCGGAAGTGGAACAGATTAAAGAACAGATGAAGAAATTTGGAGCAGATGCGGTATTGATGAGCGGCAGTGGACCGACAGTTTTCGGGTTGGTGCATCAGGAAGCGCGCATTCCGCGCATCTATAACGGCCTGCGTGGTTTTTGTTCAGAAGTTTACGCTGTGAGGTTGATCGGTGAACGGGAGCTACTTGCTTAAATACGGACATTTATGGTAAGTTTTCTATAAATCATTCGTGTTTAGGAGAGGGTAGTTTTGAAGTGGAAGCGCAGTGAACGGCTTGTCGATATGACGCATTTTTTATTGGAACATCCGCATAAATTGATTCCGCTGACTTATTTTTCGGATCTGTACCAATCCGCTAAGTCATCCATCAGTGAAGACTTAGGGATTGTCAAAGAAACGTTCGAAGAAAAAGGAATTGGTTTGCTGATGACAGTTCCAGGAGCTGCGGGTGGCGTTAAATACATACCCAAGCTTCAAGCTCATGAAATAAAAGCCATCATGGCAGACTTGATGGAAGAGTTAAGCCATTCTGACCGGCTGTTGCCGGGAGGTTATTTGTACATGACCGATGTGCTTGGCAATCCGGAAATGATGAATCGTGTCGGTAAAGTATTTGCTACGGCATTCGCCAAGGAAAAAATTGATGTGATCATGACGGTAGCAACAAAAGGCATCCCGATTGCCCATGCCATCGCCCGTCATTTGAATGTTCCGGTGGTCATCGTTCGAAGAGACAGTAAAGTTACAGAAGGTTCTACAGTCAGCATCAATTATGTATCTGGATCTTCACGCCGCATCCAGACGATGGTATTGTCGAAACGCAGCATGAAGAGCGGACAACGCGTACTCATCACAGACGACTTCATGAAAGTCGGCGGGACGATGAATGGCATGAAGAACCTGCTGGAAGAATTCGAGTGTACATTGGCGGGGGTCGCGGTACTGGTAGAAGCTGAACATTCAGATGAGCGGCTTGTCGAAAAATACCTGTCCCTTGTCAAATTGCATGAAGTCAGCGAGAAAGAACGCACGATTGCATTAGAAGAAGGAAATTACTTTGAAAATGGAGGAGTTTAATATGAATTACGTAGCGACAGACAAAGCGGCAGCAGCGATCGGCCCTTATTCACAAGGCGTGGTGTCAGGAGGAATCCTCTACAGTTCAGGTCAAATTCCATTGACTGCTTCAGGAGAATTGGTTGAAGGCACCATTTCCGATCAGACACATCAAGTATTTTCGAATCTGAAAGCGGTGCTGGCAGAGGCCGGTTCTTCTCTTGGGGAAGTCATCAAGACAACAGTCTTCATTAAAGATATGAACGATTTCGCAGAATTAAACGAGATTTACGCGGCTTATTTCGGAGACCATAAACCGGCGCGTTCGACCGTTGAAGTGGCACGTTTGCCAAAAGACGTAAAAGTGGAAATCGAAGTCATTGCAAAAGTGAACAAGTAAAACCTATATAAGGTGAAGAGAAGCAGTCAGACTCAATTTATTGAGTCTGACTGCTTCTTTTTATGGAAGAGAAGAATCCCGGGTAGAGAGCAAAGAAGGACATTTTTTTCAAAGTAGATGGTTTTTTTAGTTTATTAAGCAAATTTTCAAATTAGTTTTGTAATTTATGAAGGAGATTAGTCCTTTATAGCGAATACCCATAATTAGGGTTTAAAAATAGCAGCTGAGAGAAGGGGGGATGAGAGAATGGAAGTAACAGATGTGAGACTACGACGTGTACAAACCGATGGCCGAATGAGAGCGATCGCTTCCATCACGCTGGATAACGAATTCGTCATCCATGACATTCGAGTAATTGATGGGAACGAAGGGTTGTTTGTTGCAATGCCAAGTAAAAGAACACCTGATGGAGAGTTTCGGGACATTGCACACCCAATCAATTCAAGTGCGCGAACAAAGCTTCAACAAGCTGTCTTAACTGCATATGAGCAAAGTGAAAGCGAATCGGTCTTGGAAAATGCCGGCGTTTAATGGAGCTGAATCGAGGGGCCTTGTATAGTAAATGGGCTCTTTTTTTATTTGACTCTTTTTGTCATGTTATTGTCATGCCTTGAAACCTTGAAAAATCAGGGTTTTTCCGCTATAGTCAATAAGGAAAAGCTAAATTTTCAGTTGATATAGCCAGGATAAAACTGGATTTATCAACTGATACAATAAATAAATGAATAGATAGGACCGGTAAAAGGAATCTTATCAGATCAGGAGCGGAGGGGTAAGGAATGGCGAATACATATGCAGTAATTTTAGCAGCCGGTCAGGGCACTCGTATGAAGTCGAAATTGTATAAAGTGCTTCATCCAGTCTGCGGCATGCCGATGGTTGAGCATGTAACAGGCAATGTCGAGCAGCTCGGCGTTGAAAAAATCGTAACTGTCGTCGGCCATGGTGCTGAAAAAGTTCAGCAGCAACTGGGTGACAAAAGTGAATATGCACTGCAGGCGGAACAACTTGGGACCGCTCATGCAGTCCAACAGACAGCCTCATTGATTGAAGGTCTGGAAGGAACAACTTTAGTCGTTTGTGGAGACACTCCATTGATCCGACCGGAAACGATGCAGGCATTACTGGATCAGCATGCTGAAACACAGGCAAAGGCGACCATCCTGACAGCGATAGCTGATAATCCGACAGGGTACGGACGGATTCTTCGCAACAGCGCTGGCATCGTCGAGAAGATTGTCGAGCAAAAAGACGCTTCTCCGGAAGAGCAGCAAGTGAAAGAAATCAATACAGGCACTTATTGCTTTGATAATGAAGCCTTGTTTGAAGCGTTAAAACTGGTTTCCAACGATAATGTCCAAGGCGAATATTATTTGCCTGACGTCATCGAGATCCTTCAAAAACAAGGTGAAATCGTTGCTGCTTATGCTACAGACAGCTTTGATGAGACATTGGGCGTAAATGACCGTGTTGCATTGAGTCAGGCTGAAGGCATCATGCGCAAACGGATTGCTGAAAAGCACATGAGAGCCGGTGTTTCGATCATCGATCCGGCTACTGCCTATATCAGTGCACAAGCTGAAATAGGAGCGGATACGATTATCCATCCGAATGTCACGATTGAAGGCCATACAAAAATCGGGGAAGACTGCGTCATTTCTTCAAACAGTCAAATCGTCAACAGCGTAATCGGCGACCGTACGGCAATCCGCAGCTCAGAAATCCATGACAGCAGCATTGGGACAGATACTGCTGTTGGGCCATTTGCACACATCCGTCCACAAACCGTTTTGGGCAATGATGTGAAAATCGGCAACTTTGTCGAAGTGAAAAAATCAGAAGTCGGAAACGACAGCAAAGTTTCTCACTTAAGCTATATTGGCGATGCCCATGTCGGGACAGGCGTCAATATCGGCTGTGGCACCATTACAGTAAATTACGATGGCAAAAATAAATTTCAGACCATCATTGAAGACGATACGTTCATCGGCTGCAACTCAAATCTGATTGCGCCGGTCACTGTAGGAAAAGGTTCTTATGTGGCTGCTGGTTCTACCATTTCAAAAGATGTACCCGTGGATTCATTGGCGATTGCTCGCGCGCGCCAGGAAAATAAAGAAGGCTATGCAAACAAATTGAACGGTAAAAAATAGGAGGGTTCACACCTAATGGGCTATCAAAATGCAAACTCGAAATTGAAAATCTTTTCATTGAATTCGAACCAGGAGCTGGCTGAAGAAATTTCGAAACACGCAGGCATTCCACTTGGAAAAAGTTCAGTTACACATTTCAGCGATGGGGAAATCCAGATTAATATAGAAGAAAGTATTCGCGGTTATGATGTATTCATCGTGCAATCAACTTCTCAGCCAGTCAACGAGAACTTGATGGAGCTATTGATCATGATCGATGCCGTTAAACGTGCTTCTGCCCGGACCGTCAATGTCGTAATTCCATATTATGGTTATGCTCGGCAAGACCGTAAAGCCCGTTCGCGTGAGCCGATTACAGCGAAATTAGTAGCGAACTTATTGGAAACTGCAGGAGCTACACGCGTAATCGTTCTTGATCTGCATGCTCCTCAAATCCAAGGATTCTTTGATATTTTGATTGACCATTTGGTGGCTGTACCATTGCTTTCCGATTACTTCCTGAATGAAAGCGGCGTCGACCTTGAAAATGTCATTATTGTTTCACCGGATCACGGTGGAGTGACACGTGCACGTAAAATGGCAGACCGCTTAAAAGCACCTATTGCAATCATCGATAAACGCCGCCCGCGTCCGAATGTCTCGGAAGTCATGAACATCGTCGGAAATGTAGAAGGCAAAACAGCCATCATCATCGATGATATCATTGACACAGCTGGAACGATTTCAATCGCTGCGAGTGCTTTAATCGAAAGCGGCGCGAAAGAAGTTTATGCCTGCTGTACACACCCGGTGCTATCCGGCCCTGCTGTACAACGCATCAATGATTCGGTCATCAAGGAATTGATCATCACCAATTCGATTGCATTGCCTGAAGAAAAGAAATCTCCTAAGATCAAACAGCTGTCCGTAGCACGTTTATTGGCCGAAACAATTGTGCGTGTTCATGAGCAAAAGTCCGTCAGCACGCTCTTTGACTGATCGGCAATAATAACTTTCCATGCTCTAGGTTTCATTAATACAAGAAATGGGTATATACTAGTCATGTACCTATCGTGAATTATGTACTTTTTAATATAACTGGAGGCTGAAAGTAATGACTGTAAAAATGACCGCACAAAAAAGAGAAAGCAGCAACAAGAATTCTGCGTTGACTGAAATTCGTTCGAAAGGCAATGTACCAGGCGTAGTTTACGGTTTTAAAACTGAAACGACACCGGTAACTGTATCTGAAATTGATTTGATTAAAACTTTGCGTGAATCTGGACGTAACGGCGTAATCAGCCTTGAAATCGATGGCACAACTACAAATGTTGTATTGAGCGATTATCAAATGGACGCTTTAAAAGGCAGCTTCAAGCATGTTGACTTTTTAGCGATCAATATGTCAGATGAGCTAGAAGTGGCAGTAACTGTTCACTTGACTGGCGAATCAGTAGGCGAAAAAGAAGGCGGCTTTATCACACAGCCTAACCGTGAAGTGAATGTTCGCGTAAAACCTTCTGATATTCCGGATGCTTTGGAAGTAGATACTACTGAACTTGCAATCGGCGAGACAATCACAGTTGGCGATATCCGCGGAACTGTATCTTACGAAATCTTGGATGAAGACGACTTTATCCTTGTTTCGGCAACAGCTCCTCGTACACAGGAAGAATTGGACGAGCTTGAAACTGTATCTGACGAAGATGCAGAACCAGAAGTGGTTGGCAGCGACGATTCTGAAGAGGAAAACAAAGAAGCATAAATACGAACAGGAAATAAGGGGCTGTCGAGAGACAGTCCCTATTTTTTTGTTTCAAGATCACTTATGGTAAAATAGAAGGCAGTGAAAAAGCAAAGGAAGATGGGTATGAAACTGATTATCGGCTTGGGGAATCCAGGCAAAGCATATGAAGACACGCGCCACAATATCGGCTTTAAAGTGGTGGATTATTTGGCGGGCCAATGGAACGCACCGTTGACACAGTCCAAATTCAAAGGCATGTATTCCATCAGCCATCGTCCCGAAGGCAAAGTGATGCTGTTGAAGCCGTTGACTTATATGAATTTGTCGGGCGAGAGTGTCAGTGCGCTGATGGACTATTATAGCATCGACCTGAAAGATATCATTGTAATTTACGATGACCTTGATTTGCCGGCCGGCCAACTGCGGTTGCGCCAAAAAGGCAGTGCAGGCGGCCACAATGGCATCAAGTCGCTGATTCAACATCTGGGAACGCAGGAATTCAACCGGTTGCGCATTGGCATCAGCCGTCCACCGGCAGGCATGAAGGTGCCGGACTATGTGCTGCAGCGATTCTCGAAAGAAGAGCGTCCGGAAGTGGAAGATGCCATCAAAAAAAGCGCAGCAGCCTGTGAAAGCTGGCTGTCCAAACCTTATCTCGAAGTAATGAATCAATTTAATGGAGCATAACCGCTTTGACGCATACGGCGTTCAGAGCTTTTTTCTGTTTCCTATACGTTTTTGAAAGGAGGAAGTTGGATGAACCATATTTTAAAGACCTTCTCGGAGGACACCCATACACAAAACTTTATCGCCGATTTAAAGAAAGGCCAAGACCATCAGTTGATTTCCGGCTTGTCAGGGAGTGCACGGCCAATTTTCTACCAGGCCATCTGGTCTGAAACGGATGCTCCTCTATTGATTGTCACGCCAAATCTGCTGCATGCCCAGCGTGTCTACGATGATTTGGTGCGTCTGGTCGGCGAAGAACATGTTCACCTTTACCCAGCGGAAGAGTTGATCGCTGCCGAGGTCTCTTTTTCTGGTCCTGAACTCCGCGCTCACCGCATCGATACGCTCGATCATATGAAGAGTGTCGGAAAAGGGATTTACATTACGCCGGTAGCGGGGATGCGGAAGCTATTGCCGACAAAAGAGCAATGGGATTACGCCACATTGCGTATTGCCGAAGGCGAAGAACTTGATACGGCGGAATGGATGTTGAAATTGGTGGCGATGGGCTATTCCCGGACCCCGATGGTGACCACGCCAGGCGAGTTTGCGCTTCGTGGAGGGATTTTGGATATTTACCCACTGAATCTGGAACATCCGGTACGCATCGAATTGTTCGATACGGAAGTGGACTCCTTGCGGCTGTTTTCAGCGGAAGACCAGCGTTCACTCGAGAAAGTCAAATCGCTGTGCATCCTTCCGGCGAGTGAGTTGGTGCTGTCGAAAGACCAGCGCATCAAACTTGCAGGGAAGTTGGAGGCCAAACTCGCAGCCAGTTTGAAGAAGATAAAAACTGACGATACGAAAGCTTTGATGCTCCAACATATCCAGCATGACATCGATTTATTGAAGCAAGGCGAAACACCGGAACAGCTATCGAAGTATGCATCGCTGGTCGAGACTCAATCATCATCTTTAGGTGATTATTTCCCGGGAAATGGATTGGTCTTTTTTGATGAACTGGGGCGGATCCAGGAAATGACGGATACGCTGGAGCGCGAAGAAGGCGACTGGATCGTCTCGCTTCTGGAAGAAGGGAAGTTTCTTCATGATGTTCCGTTAACGTATACTTTCCGTGAAATGATGACGAAACTTCAGCAAAAAGTGACTTTCCTGTCTTTATTCGTCCGGACATTCCCGATGGTTTCGGTCAAAAAGTCCATCGCCTTCTCATGTAAGCCGATGCAATCCTTCCACGGGCAAATGCATCTGTTGAAAGCGGAGATGGAACGCTGGACCCTAGGGAAGTTCCAGATCTTCATCGTGGCACAAGGCGATGACCGTATGGAAAAAGTGCGGGCTGTTCTTGCGGACTATGATATGGAAGCGGAAATCGCTTCGCCTTCGACAGAAATCCAAGGCGGCAAAATCTATTTGGTTGATGGGGAACTGTCGACAGGATTTGAAATGCCGCTTCAGCGTTTGACCGTCATTACGGATTCGGAATTGTTCAAGCAGCAGCCGAAGAAGAAGACGCGTGCCCAAAAACTGACGAATGCAGAGCGCATCAAAAGCTACTCCGAAATCAAACCGGGCGATTATATCGTGCACATCCATCACGGCATCGGCCGTTTTGTAGGGGTCGAAACTCTGGAAAGCGGAGGTGTCCATAAAGACTATCTCCATATTGTCTATAAAGCAGATGATAAATTATTCGTGCCGGTCGATAAAATCGACTTGATCCAAAAATACATCGCATCTGAAGAAAAAGAACCGAAACTGCATAAGATGGGCGGCGCGGAATGGAAGAAAACCCGCACGAAAGTCTCCGCAGCCGTACAGGATATTGCAGATGACCTGATCAAGCTCTATGCAGAACGGGAAGCGTTGAGAGGCTTTGCTTTCTCTGAAGAGCAGGACATGCAGCGCCAATTCGAGGCGGAGTTCCCGTATGAAGAAACCGTGGACCAGCTGCGCTCGATCAATGAAGTGAAGCGGGACATGGAAAATGAACGGCCGATGGACCGCCTGATCTGCGGCGATGTCGGATACGGAAAAACAGAAGTGGCGATCCGTGCTGCGTTCAAAGCGGTATTGGACGGCAAGCAAGTGGCGTTCCTCGTACCGACGACGATATTGGCTCAGCAGCATTTTGAAACGATGAGCGAACGCTTCAAGGATTACCCGATTACGGTCGGCTTGATGAGCCGTTTCCGCTCCAAAAAGCAGCAGACCGAAACCGTCAAAGGCCTGAAGAATGGATCGGTTGACGTGGTTGTCGGCACGCATCGGATTTTATCGAAAGATATGCAGTATAAAGATCTTGGGTTATTGATCATTGATGAAGAACAGCGTTTTGGTGTGACCCATAAGGAAAAAATCAAACAAATGAAGACCAACGTGGATGTGTTGACGCTGACGGCGACGCCGATTCCGCGGACGCTTCATATGTCGATGATCGGTGTGCGTGACCTGTCCGTCATCGAAACGCCGCCGGCTAACCGTTTCCCGGTGCAAAGTTATGTGATGGAACATAACGGCGCGCTCGTGCGTGAAGCCATCGAACGCGAAATGGCGCGCGGCGGACAAGTGTTTTATTTGTATAACCGCGTAGATGATATGACGCGGAAAGTAGAGGAAATCCAACAATTAGTACCGGAAGCACGTGTTGGCTATGCCCATGGACAAATGAGTGAAACTGAACTGGAATCGGTCATTTTAGGTTTCCTTGACGGCGATTATGATGTCCTGGTGACAACGACCATCATCGAAACCGGTATTGATATTCCAAACGTCAACACCTTAATCGTTTACAATGCCGATCGCATGGGCTTGTCGCAGCTCTATCAATTGCGCGGGCGCGTCGGACGTTCGAGCCGAGTGGCTTATGCGTATTTCATGTACCAGCGCGACAAAGTGCTGACTGACGTTGCAGAAAAACGCCTGATGGCCATCAAAGAATTCACCGAGCTCGGATCCGGCTTCAAAATCGCCATGCGCGATTTGACGATCCGCGGCGCAGGCAACCTGCTTGGTTCGCAGCAGCACGGCTTCATTGATTCTGTCGGTTTTGATCTGTATTCACAGATGCTGCAGGAAGCAATCGACGAACGCCAATCAGGAGTCAAAAAAGAAGTGGTGCCGGAAATCGAGATTTCACTCGATCTCGACGCCTATATTCCGGATTCCTATATCGGCGACGGCTATCAGAAAATCCAAATGTACAAGCGAGTCAAAGGCATAGACACGGAAGAGGAAATGATCGAGCTGCAGGATGAACTGATCGACCGCTTTGGTGATATGCCAAATGAAACCGACCGATTGCTGCGCATTGCGCGAATGAAAGTATGGGCACGCCAAGTAGGTGTGGAATCGATCAAGCAGCACAGCAAAGTCGTAACCGTCAAATTGAGCGAAAAAGGCACAGCCGGCATCAATGGCGGAAAAGTTGTGGAGGAATCTGCCGCATACGGCCGCGCAGTCGGATTCAGCATGTCCGGCCAGCAGCTGGTCATGTCCATCGACGAAAATAAAACAAAGAAACTGCATCCGTTCGATGTGTTGGAAGGCATGATGAAACTATTGCCGGAATCGCTTCGTGAAGCAAAACCGGTGAGTTAGGTTGGTTTAGTTACTATAAGTAAGAGATGAGTGGGTCCGGTGAACAATGAAGGCACAATGAAATCATTTATGAAAGGCGCAGTCCTGCTGACGATCGCTGGATTCATCGTTAAGCTATTGAGTGCAGTCTACCGGGTGCCTTTCCAGAACCTTGTCGGAGACCAGGGCTTCTATATATATCAACAGGTTTATCCTTTTGTCGCGATTTTCGGCATTTGGACTTCCTATGGGTTTGCGGTAGCGGTCTCCAAATTGCTGGCGGATACTAGCAGACAGGCGCATGGAGCGATTCTTCGCATCGCGTTCATCTACGTGGCGACTATCTCCATTGCGGTATTTGTCCTGTTATTTTTTGGTGCAGAGCTGCTGGCAGGCTGGATGGGCGATCGGCAATTGGATCGATTGCTGAAAGTCGGTGCATTTTCAGTCCTATTGATGGCACCGCTCGCTGTGCTGAAAGGCTATTTCCAGTCACGGAATGACATGGCGCCGGTTGCCTATGCCCAAGTGATGGAGCAGGGGCTGCGCGTATCGGTCATTTTGATCGGGACCTGGATCGTCGTCTCGAGCGGTTTTTCATTGTACGCCGCTGGACAGATGGCGATGTTTGGCGCAGTTGCCGGTGGATTGGGTGCAGTGTTTCTGCTGCTGATCCATTTCCGCAGACATTCGGACTTCCAAAAACAGCCGTCACCACTGCGGACCTGGCCTATCATCAAAGAAATGACTGCTGTCAGTTTGAGTGTCAGCATGAGTTCGTTGATCCTGCTGCTGTTCCAGCTGGTGGATTCGTTTACGGTATTCCGTCTGCTGGAAGAAAGCGGGCTTTCGCGTATTGCGGCCATGGAACAGAAAGGGATCTACGACCGCGGCCAACCGTTGGTGCAATTCGGGATTTTGATCGCCACTTCACTGACTTTGGCAATCGTTCCGTTGGTGGCGCGGACTTCGAAAAAACACAGCGGCAGGCCACCTGAGATGTATGCCAGCTTGGCTTTTCGCGTATCGTTCCTGTTTGCATTCGCTGCTGCAGTTGGTCTGACTTTCGTCATGCCCTATGTCAATGAAACCTTGTTCCAAACGCGGGAACAATCCGGCGCGTTGATCATTTTCAGCTGGCAGATCATTTGGATGTCGCTGCTGTTGATCATGACCGCGATGCTGCATGGACTCGGTAAAGTGAGGGTTCCAGCTTTATTGCTGGCATCGGGCTTGGTGGCAAAAGTTGTCAGCAATTGGCTGTTGCTGCCCGTTTGTGGAGTGACAGGAGCGGCGCTGGCCGGAAATATCGGCCTCGCGGTGATTGTGGCTGGGTTATTGTTCTACTTCAAAAAAGTCTGGCCGCTGCAGTTTGCGCCGTTTTCCTATTACGTCTGGCTGGTTGGCGCAGCTTTGGCCATGTCGGCAGTTGTACTGGGCTGGTCGATTTTGGCTGATGGCTACCTGTTCGATGGCCTATCCAGCCGTTTGGGTGCTGCATTGACCACAGTAACAGCGATACCACTCGGCGCTGCGGTATTTATGGCGCTGATTGGGAGGAGCCGCATCATCACGGAAAAAGAATGGTACATCATTCCGTTCGGCCGCAAGCTGGCAGGACTGCAATTGGCAATAAATTCAAAGAAAAAAGGTGAAAAGCGATGAACACCATTCACATAATCGGCCTTGGTGCCGGAGATTTAGATCAATTGCCGCTGGGCGTCTATAAAAAGCTCAAGGCTGCAGATAATTTGTATGTACGGACTGAAGATCACCCGGTATTGACGGAGCTGGCGCAGGAAGGCGTAACGTTCAAAAGCTTTGACTCGGTTTATGAAAAGCACGATGCCTTCAGCCCGGTCTATGAAGAAATTGCGGAAACCCTGATCGATTTATCGAAGCAGGCCTCCGTGATTTATGCCGTTCCGGGGCATCCTTTGGTGGCAGAGCAGACCGTGCAAAACTTGATCACTGCTGAAAAGCAGGGGTTGTGCCGATTAGCCATTGAAGGCGGGCACAGCTTCCTTGATTCGCTGTTCGGTGCGCTTCGCATCGACCCGATTGAAGGTTTTCAATTGATGGACGGCACGGAAATGACCAGCGACCAAGTGAATATGACGCAGCATCTGCTGATTGCACAAGTTTATGACAGCTTCAGCGCCTCTGAAGTCAAATTGACGCTGATGGAAAAATACCCGGACGATTACCCGGTGACCATCGTGACGGCTGCCGGTTCTGCAGACGAAGTGCTGCGCACAGTACCGCTCCATGAGTTGGACCGTTCGGCAGAAGTCAATAACCTGACGACCGTCTATGTGCCGCCGGCAGCGGAACAAACGCAGCGACTAAAAGAATGGCAGACATTCCGCAGCATCATCGCTCAGCTGAGAGGCCCTGAAGGCTGCCCGTGGGACCGCGAGCAGACACATGAGTCGCTGAGCCCCTATCTGATCGAGGAAGCGCATGAGCTGCTTCAGGCGATTCAGGAAGGTGACGACGAGGCGATTGCGGACGAATTGGGAGATGTATTGCTGCAGGTGTTCCTGCATGCCCAAATCGGACAGGATAATGGCTACTTCCAGTTAGAGGATGTGCTGGAATCCATCAGCGCCAAAATGATCCGCCGCCATCCGCATGTATTCGGAGATGTACCAGCGGAGGATTCCGATCAGGTCGTCGCCAACTGGCAGGAAATAAAAGCGCAGGAGAAGCCTGCTGCTGCGTCTTTATTGGAAGGCCAGGACCGTTTCAGTTCTTCGCTTACCACATCGTTCAATTACCAGAAGAAAGCGGCGAAAGTCGGATTCAGCTGGCCGGACGCTGCAGGCGCTTGGGATAAATTCCATGAAGAATTGCAGGAGTTCCAGCAGGAAGTGGCGAAAGGTTCTAAAGCCCGCCAGTTGGATGAACTCGGCGATCTTTTATTCACCCTGGTGAATCTTGCGCGGTTCTTCGACTTGTCTCCGGAAGAAGCGATGATGCAGGCGAACCGCAAATTCCAAACACGTTTCAGCTACGTGGAACAGCAGGTGAAAGAAGGAACAGGAAACTTCAGCGACTATACGCTGGAGCAGCTGGATGACTTCTGGAACCAAGCCAAACGATTGGCAAGAAAGGAAGACTGAATATGCGACTCGATAAATTTCTGAAAGTATCCCGCTTGATCAAGCGCCGCACATTGGCCAAGCAAGTGGCCGACCAAGGCCGCATCACCGTAAATGGCAATAAAGCGAAAGCCAGCTCAGTCATCAAAGAAAATGATGAACTGCAGATCCGCTTCGGCCAAAAAGTCGTCACCGTGCGCATCGATAGATTGAAAGAAGTCGCGAAAAAAGAAGAAGCGGCCAATATGTACACCATCTTGAAAGAAGAAAAATTGGACAAGGTCGAACCTGAATTTATTGATGACGAAGCCTGATTGACCAAACAAGTAAAAAGCAAAAACGCCTTCGGAATCCATGGATTCCGAAGGCGTTTTTCATTGTTGTCTACTTGTCGCCCATCAATGCGACGAGTACTGCTTTTTGTGCGTGCAGACGATTTTCAGCTTCCTGGAAAATCACCGAATTCGGACCTTCCAAAATAGCAGTCGTCACTTCCTCTTCACGATGGGCAGGCAGGCAGTGCATGAAGATATAATCTTCATTGGCATGCTTGACGAGCTCTTCGTTCACTTGGAAGCCTTGGAAATGCTGCAGGCGTTCAATGGTTTCCTGTTCTTGCCCCATGCTTGCCCAGACGTCCGTATAGATGACGTCACTTCCGGCAACTGCTTGTTCCGGGCTTTCGGTGATCTCGATGTTCGATCCGGTGTATTGTGCGATGTCTTTTGCCAGGGCCACCATTTCTGCAGTGGGTGCATAAGCAGCAGGAGAGGCGACACTGATGTCCATGCCGACTTTAGCGGCACCGATCATCAAGGAGTTGGCCATATTGTTGCCGTCTCCGATATACGCCATTTTCTTGCCTTTCAATGTCCCGAAATGCTCGAGGATGGTCATCAGATCTGCCAGCACCTGGCACGGATGATAATCGTCGGTCAATCCGTTGATGACCGGAATGGAACTGAAGTCTGCCAGTTCCTGAACGACGGATTGATGGAATGTGCGGATCATCAGGCCGTCCAAGTAACCTGACAACACGCGCGCGGTATCGGGAATGGTTTCTCCTCGACCGATTTGTGTATCCTGGGAGCTCAAGAACATGGCGTTGCCGCCAAGCTGAAGCATTCCCGCTTCGAATGAAACACGTGTGCGGGTAGATGATTTTTCGAAAATCATGCCCAATACTTTACCTTTTAAAAGCGGCAGGTATTTATTTTCAGGCTTTTTCAGTTCTATTGCCAAATTCAGCAAATCCATAATTTCATCTGTGCTGTAATCTTTCAGGGACAGAAAGTCCTCTTGGATAATCGATGGGGCAAACGGGATCGCCATTGTCATTTTGCAAGCACTCCTTTCGATAATGCGGTAATGGATGAATAGGTTCCGTTGAAAGCAGCTGCTGTTTCAGGGCGTGTCCAGACATGGAGACGGTGAATGGCAGCATGCTTCGCGTTGGTGCTTTCCGGGTCAGGAGCAAAGTCGATATAGGCTTTTTTATCATCTGTTTTCAGCCATTCCTCGAATGGAATAATGGACTCGGTGACAATGTTGAAACCGCATGCGTCCCATGAAGCGCTGTCCACTTGGCCGATTGAACTTTCCGCGACAAACAAGGTGCCGCCGGTAGCCAGGTCAGCCAATTGGACAGAAGCGCCGCTGAGAGCTTTCGCCAATGCGGCAGCAAGATCCGGACTAGAGCCGATCACTTCGCCTGTCGACATCATTTCAGGAGACAGGACAGGGGACAGTCCAGGCAATTTAATATGGGAGAAAACCGGTGCTTTAACTGTATATTCCGGCTGTCCATTATAAGTTTCTTCAATGTTAAGTTCTTCAAAAGGCACTCCCAGCAATAAAGCCGTGGCGTGCTGTACAAGCGGCACGTCGGTCACTTTCGAGCTGATTGGCGCTGTCCGTGATGCCCGCGGATTGATTTCCATAACGAATAATTGATCGCCTTCATACACGAACTGGATATTGAACAAGCCGGTATAATCCATGTTTCTGGCGATGTGTTTCGCAGTTTTTGAAAGTTCCTGCAAGGCCTGTTCCGATAATGAAACCGGCGGTGTAATGGAGATGCTGTCGCCCGAGTGGACGCCGGTTCCTTCAACATGCTCGAAAATGGCGGAGACCCAGACATTTTCGCCATCGGTCAGAATATCGGCCTCCACTTCTTTGCCGGTGACAAAATGGTCGACCAGTACAGGGAATGCCATTGTCGTCTGCTGCAGCCAGTCGCTGAGCTCCGCTTCGTTATGCAGCACAATCATGCCGCGTCCGCCGATAACATAAGACGGCCGCAAGAGCACCGGGAAGCCGAGTGAACGGGCTGCCGGAATGACAGCGGAGGGTTCATTCGCTGTTTTGCCTGGAATGGTCGGCAAGCCGATTGATTCCAGGAAAGCATAAAAACGGTCGCGATCTTCCATTTGATCCAACAGATCCACTGTCGACCCAAGAACTGTAATGCCCGCTTCTTGAAGCGCAGCTGCAACATTCAGCGAAGTTTGTCCGCCGAACTGGAGAATGACTTGGTTGATGCCTTCGAAATCCAGAACATTGAGAATGTCTTCCGGCGTCATCGGCTCGAAATACAGCGCATCTGCCACTTCGTAATCAGTGCTGACAGTCTCCGGGTTGTTGTTGATCATGATGGCTTCATAACCGAGTTTCTGTGCGGCCATGACACTGTGTACACAGCAATAATCGAACTCGATGCCCTGGCCGATCCGGATTGGCCCGGATCCCACAACTGCCACTTTTTTCTTATGGTGAGAACGGCTGACATCGGAAGAACCTTGCCACGTGGAATAAAAATAATTGGTATCCGAGCGGAATTCAGCAGCGCATGTGTCGATCATGCGATAGGCAGGCGTCACTTGCCAGATGCGGCGCTGTCCCCAAATTTCAGGGCAGGTGACATTCCAAAGATCAGCCAATTGCTGATCGCTGAAGCCAAGCGTCTTGGCCTGCAGCAGGCGGGATCGGGTCATATTGTTCCAGTCCAGGTGCTGCAGCTCTTTCCATTCGGCAACGATGTTGGCCATTGCTGATAAGAAATAAGGGGTGATGCCCGTAATATTATGAAGAAATTCAATTGACTTGCCGCGTACCAGCAGTTCAAACAGAACAAACAACCGGCGGTCATCGGCTTCAATCGCCAATTGGCATAAATCTTCTGTAGAAAAACCAGCAAGTGCCTTGAGACGGAAACCGTCAATCGGCAGTTCAAGTGAGCGGATCGCTTTTTGCAGCGCGGCTTCCATGCGGCGTTCGATCGCCATGACTTCGCCGGTCGCTTTCATCTGTGTGCCGAGTTTGCGGTCTGCCTGCGGGAATTGATCGAATGGCCAGCGCGGAATTTTAACAGCCACATAGTCCAGCGCCGGTTCAAAGCTGGCAAACGTAGTGCCGGTGACCGGATTCTTCAATTCTGCCAATTTATAGCCGATCGCGAGTTTAGCCGCAATCTTGGCAATTGGGTAACCTGTCGCTTTTGAAGCAAGCGCCGAAGAACGGCTGACGCGCGGATTGACTTCAATCAAATAATAAGCGGAAGTTTCAGGATGCAAGGCGAACTGCACGTTGCAGGCGCCGATAATGCCAAGTGCTTCGATGATATGGATCGAAGAGCTACGCAGCATGTGGAAATCTTTGTCATTTAAAGTTTGGCTTGGCGCAACGACGATCGAGTCGCCGGTATGTACGCCGACAGGGTCCAGGTTTTCCATATTGCAGATGGTGATGCAGGTTCCATCTGCGTCGCGCATGACTTCGTACTCAATTTCCTTGTAGCCGGCAATGCTGATTTCAACCAGGCATTGCTTGATGGGGCTGGCGCTTAACCCTTGCTTCACCAGCTTGATGTAGGTTTTTTCATCTTCGGCAATCCCGCCGCCAAAGCCGCCAAGCGTATAGGCAGGGCGCACGATGAGGGGATAGCCCGCTGAAGCGGCAAACTCCAAAGCTCCTTCGATTGAGTAAATGATGTCGCTGTCCGGGACCGGTTCGCTCAACTTATTCATCAGGGCGCGGAACTGCTCGCGGTCTTCCGCTTGTTTAATGGCTTTCATATCCGTGCCGAGCAATGTGACACCGTATTTCGTCAAAATGCCGGCATCGGATAAAGCCATTGCCAGGTTCAGGCCGGTTTGTCCGCCGACTGTCGCCAACAAGCCATCTGGGCGTTCTTTTTCAATGATGGCCGTAGCGCTTTCCAAGGTTAGAGGTTCAAAATATACTTGATCGGAAACGGATTTATCGGTCATGATGGTCGCTGGATTATTGTTGATCAGAATGACATGGATGCCTTCTTCTTTCAAAGCCAGGCATGCCTGTGTTCCCGAATAATCGAATTCTGCTGCCTGGCCGATGACAATGGCTCCTGACCCGATGACCAGTACTTTTTTTATTTGCTCTTGCTTAGGCATGTATTTTCACTCTCTCTTTTTGCTGTGTCATTGCCAGAAACTGTTGGAACAGTTCAAGGTGGTCAGCCGGACCTGGTGCTGCTTCCGGATGGAACTGGACTGTGGTCAGTGGCAGGGTATCGTGGACCAAGCCTTCAATACTGCCATCATTGACGTTTTCGTAGAGCACGGAAAACGGTGTATCCTTCAGGCTGGCGCTCTCGACCACATAACTATGGTTTTGTGAGCTCATGCTGACCCGTTTTGTCCGCAGGTTCATCACAGGATGGTTAGCTCCGCGGTGGCCATATGCAAGCTTGGTCGTTTTTGCGCCAAATGCCGAAGCCAATACCTGGTGGCCGAGACAGATGCCGAAGCTCGGATAGCGTTCAGCCCAATCCCGGTATGTAGGAAACAAATGTTGTAGAGCTGCGGGATCTCCGGGGCCGTTTGAAAAAAGAAGGCCATCTAATCCCAGTGAATCCAGTTTTTCTGTCGGTGTTGCATAAGGGATGATGCTGACTTTGCAATCCAATTCGAGCAATTCTTTTAAAATGGAGGATTTATGATGGAAATCGATCAAGCCGATATGGGTAGAGCCAGATCCAAGGGTCTGAATTTCTTCAGCACTGGTTGTGGCTGGGAAGAAATAGGTCTGTACGGGTTCCCAGGCTAATTCCGGGAGAGAGGTGTGGACCAGCTGCGATTGCATTGTTCCGGATTCGCGGACGTTCTGAATGATTGAACGTGTATCTGCGCCACTTAAGATGGGGATGCTGTGTTTGTCTGCAAACTCCGCAAGTGAAATGGCATCTTTGCCGAGCGGCCCTTCATACAATCCTGCCACGATGATGCCGGCAGTCTGGATCTGGTCGGATTGTGCATACAGGGACTGGATTCCATATTGGCCGATAAGCGGATAAGAGAATACGATAATCTGCCCTTTATAAGAGGGGTCCGTCAAAACTTCTTCATAGCCGGTCATGCCCGTGAAAAAGACGATTTCTCCTTGAATGGCGGAAGCTTTACCGTGCCATTGGCCTTTAAATGCTTTTCCATTTGATAAAGTCAATAAACCTGTCATTTTCTTCACTCCAATTTTATTCATTAATTTTGTATATTTATAAGTGAGTCTTTACAGTTCATTCTAAAAAACAACGGTAACGTTCAACAAAAGATAATGATTAGTATTATAAGACTGTATAAAAATTAAGTCAACGGTATTTTTATTAGCAAAAAGGGAAATGTTCTACTCCCTGTTTAAAGGAATGGAGTGAAAATAGGGAAAATTATTCAAAAAGCTTATAATATCAAGGGTTTTCATGTATAATAATGACAAAGTTAGTATGGAAGGGGAGCGGGTCATGAGTTTGAAGAGAGATCCAAAGGCGGAAACGCGAGAAGTCACCTCGATTCGCAATGACTATGTCCGTTCGGTTGAAATTGAAGGGGCGCGCAAAAAAGCGCATCGCATCCGGTTATTCAGAAGGCTGACAGTGTTCGGGGTGCTGGTTCTGATGGCCACCATTTGGGTAGGTTCGACCATTTATGCACAAACGCAGACAATGTCTGAAAAAGAAGAGCTCCGTGAAGAGGCGTTGCTGAAGCTTGAAGAAGTTGAAAAGCAGCAAAGCCAGCTGGAAGAGCAGATCCTGTTATTGAACGATGAAGAATACTTAGCTAAATTAGCGCGCAAAGATTACTTTCTTTCAGACGAAGGAGAAATTATTTTTACGACACCACATGATGAAAAAAAAGATGAAGAAAAACCATCAGAAGAAGAGTAGTCGGTTGACACTCTTTTTTTGATGGTTATAATAAAAAGTGGGACAAGTCCCGCAAAATGACAGCATGGCCCTGAATTTTGGAGTCATCTTAATTTTTAAGGAGGAGCATTTTTTTTATGTCGATTGAAGTAGGCAGCAAGTTAGAAGGTAAAGTCACAGGTATTACAAACTTTGGAGCATTTGTTCAGCTTCCAACTGGTGCAACAGGCCTCGTGCATATAAGTGAAGTCGCCGACAACTACGTTAAAGATATCAATGATCATCTTAAAGTTGGCGAAATGGTAGAAGTTAAAGTTATGAATGTAGAAGCAGATGGTAAAATCGGCCTTTCCATTCGTAAAGCGAAACCACAACCACCCGGCGGCACAGAACGACCACAACGACCACGCCCAAGCAGCAATCGTTCGTTTGATCGCGCTCCAAAAGAGAACTTTGAAACGAAAATGGCGAAGTTCTTAAAAGACAGCGAAGAAAACATGACGACCTTAAAACGCGCTACTGAATCGAAGCGCGGCGGCAGAGGAGCAAAAAGAGGCTAACTTGCTAGCTGTTTTAATAGTATAGGGAAATGCTTCAACACAGCTGGAAATCTATATTGAAACGCTTCTCACATGGGAAGCGTTTTTTTTTATCACATTCGGCCGGTTTGGCCAAGCATGTCCATTCAGACAAAAAAAGCAGCGCCCAATGAAGGACGCTGCTTTTAAATCGAGCTTTTCAGGTGAAGAATAATGGCGGCAGAGGGGATCGAACCCCCGACCTCACGGGTATGAACCGTACGCTCTAGCCAGCTGAGCTACGCCGCCTTGTTTAAACGAACATTTAATAGCATACTATTGAAAGGTACGTCTGTCAATTGCCAATTGAAAATAATTTTTATCCTGTCCTTCTAAGTGTATTAAGAAAGAAGGCATAGGCAAGTGGGGTGGAAAAATGAAGAGCTTTCAGGAGCTGATGATGAGGCATATCCGTAAGCAGGAATTGCTCCAGGCAGGAGACCGGGTATTGGTTGGCTGTTCGGGAGGCATCGATTCCATGGTATTGCTCCATTTCTTGAATTCGCTGAGAGATGAACTGGGCATTTCAGTTGCGGCAGTCCATGTAGATCACATGCTGCGTGGCGAAGAGTCGCGGCAGGATCGACTTTTTATGGAAATGACAGCTGGTGAGTGGGGAGTGGAATGTTTTAGCCGGGCGATTCCGATTCCTGAAATCTGGCAGGAAAAGGGAGGCAATAAGCAGCAGCTTTGCCGCACGGAACGGTATGCTTATTTTCTCGAAATAATGGAAAAGACAGGCGCAGCTAAATTTGCCACAGCCCATCACGCGGATGATCAACTTGAGACTATCCTTATGTCAGGGTTGAGAGGCAGTCTTCAAGATGGTTCATTCGGCATATCCGCTCGCCGGCCATTCGGTACCGGCTTACTGATACGGCCCCAATTGGCAGTGGATAAGGAGCAGATTAAGGCATATGCAGAGGTGCACGAGATTCCTCACCGGGAAGATTCCAGTAATGCAGAGCCCGCCTATACACGAAATCGGATCCGGCAAGGCGTTCTGCCGCTTCTTAAACAAGAGAACAGCAACGTCTCCCAAAACTTCGTTGAACTGGCGGAAGATATGCAACAGGATCAACAGTTTCTGCAGGAGCTTGCCGAGAAAAAAATACAGCAGATGATCCAAACGACAGAAGAGGGAATTGTTTTGTCTGCCAAAAGTTTCAGACTTGAGGCGCATGCTTTACAAAAAAGAATGGTTCTACTACTATTAAACTATCTATATAATCCCAAGCAAATTCCCGTAACAAGGCAGCTGGTCGAACAAATGCAGGAAATGATGCAAAGTTCATCGGGTACTGTTTTTTTACATTTGCCGCAAAATTATGTAGCGACCCGCCAATATGACACGGTTTTTCTCAATCGCCAATCACTGGAACAACAGACTGCGCCAGAGGCTATCATACTTACTGCCGACTGGACGCCGGTTTATCGGGGTTGCCGTTACAGGGTGATGCCTTTTGAAAAAATGAGGGAAAATGACAATTCTGCAGTTTGGCATTTTCATGCTCCGGAAGATTCCCAACTTTTTTTAAGGAGCAGAAAACCGGGTGACCGGATTCAGCTTGCTGGAATGGATCGCCCGAAGAAATTGGCGCGTTTGATGATTGATGAAAAGATCCCTGTGCCTATGAGAGAAAGTTGGCCTGTCATCACTACTGACAAAAACGAACTTTTATTAGTGCCAGGCTTACGCCCATCCGCCAAGGTCAGCAGACAAAAACGCGACGGAGACAATTGGGTACTAATTGAACAATATGTATAGCGTGTAAAAGAAGGATTACTAGGAGGTCCACCATGTTACAGAACGATATTAAAGAAGTGTTGATCAGTGAAGAACAACTGCAAGAAAAAGCCCGCGAATTAGGAGCGGTATTGACAGAGGATTATAAAGGCAAATACCCTCTGGCTATCGGTGTATTAAAAGGCGCGATGCCTTTTATGGGAGATTTGATGAAACGCATTGACGGATTTGTCGAAATGGATTTCATGGATGTCTCAAGTTATGGCAATGCCACCGTTTCTTCTGGCGAAGTGAAGATCGTCAAAGATTTGAACGCCAGTGTTGAAGGGCGCGATCTCCTGATTATCGAAGACATCATTGACAGTGGAATGACGCTTAGCTATCTAGTGGACCTTTTCAAATACCGGAAAGCAAAATCGATCAAGATTGTTACGTTGCTGGACAAGCCCACGGGACGGAAAGTCGACTTGAAAGCTGATTATGTTGGTTTTATCGTGCCGGATGCATTTGTAGTAGGCTACGGTTTGGATTACGCAGAAAAATACCGGAATTTGCCGTATATCGGCATTCTGAAGCCTTCGGTTTACAGTGGAGAAGAAGAATAGTCAATGTTCGTTCACAGTCTTTGGATTTAACAGCGGGAATAAGGTCTTTTCGTTGTATGCTTAAATGTTCCTATGGTAGTATTTAGTATAGTTTTAGGGAAACTTTATGAGGAGGCGCGGGATGAATCGGATATTTCGATACACCATATTTTATTTACTGATTTTCCTAGTTATTATCGGGATTCTGGGAACCTTCAACAATAGCAACCAGCCGACTGAAAATATAGGATATAACGAGTTTTTGGCAGCGTTGGAAAATGGACAGATTGAAGAAGTCACCATCCAGCCAGAGGCAATGGTTTATGAAGTTACAGGCATCATGGAAGGCTATGAAGAAGGCCAGTCTTTTGTAACGAACATTCCGCTTGAAAATGAAGCATTGACGACTCAAATCGATGAAGTCGCCAGCTCACAGGATGTACAGGTTGAATTCTTGAAAGCTCCACAAACAAGTGGCTGGGTTTCATTTTTCACTGGCATCATTCCGTTCATCATCATCTTCATCCTTTTCTTCTTCTTACTTAACCAATCACAAGGCGGCGGAGGCGGCCGTGTGATGAACTTCGGTAAAAGTAAAGCGAAGCTGTATGATGATCAGAAACAAAAAGTCCGCTTTGGCGATGTAGCTGGAGCAGATGAAGAGAAGCAGGAACTTGTAGAAGTTGTTGATTTCCTGAAAGATCCGCGCAGATTCGCAGATATCGGCGCCCGCATTCCAAAAGGGATTTTGCTTGTCGGACCTCCGGGTACTGGTAAAACCCTCTTGGCTCGTGCTGTTGCCGGAGAAGCAGGCGTTCCTTTCTTCTCGATCAGTGGTTCTGATTTTGTTGAGATGTTCGTCGGTGTCGGGGCTTCCCGAGTTCGTGATTTGTTCGAAAACGCTAAGAAAAATGCACCTTGTATCATTTTCATCGATGAAATTGACGCAGTCGGCCGCCAGCGTGGCGCCGGCCTCGGCGGTGGACACGATGAGCGTGAACAGACATTGAACCAACTATTGGTAGAGATGGATGGTTTCGGAGCAAACGAAGGCGTCATCATTATTGCGGCAACGAACCGTCCGGATATTCTGGATCCGGCTTTGCTTCGTCCAGGACGTTTTGACCGTCAGATTACTGTAGGTCGTCCGGATGTTAAAGGCCGTGAAGAAGTCCTTAAAGTTCACGCCCGCAATAAACCGCTTGATGAAAATGTCGACTTGAAAGCGATCGCTCAGCGTACACCTGGATTCTCAGGCGCCGATTTAGAGAACTTATTGAACGAAGCGGCACTTGTTGCAGCCCGTCGCAGTAAACTCAAAATCGACATGTCCGATCTGGACGAAGCATCAGACCGCGTTATCGCCGGTCCTGCTAAGAAAAACCGCGTCATTTCGAAAAAAGAACGAAATATCGTGGCATTCCACGAATCAGGACATACGGTCATCGGCTTGATATTGGACGATGCAGATATTGTCCATAAAGTAACCATCGTTCCTCGCGGCCAAGCTGGCGGATATGCTGTCATGCTTCCGAGAGAAGATCGCTACTTTATGACGAAACCGGAATTGCTTGATAAGATTGCTGGATTACTCGGTGGTCGTGTAGCTGAAGATCTTTCATTCGGTGAAGTATCGACCGGCGCCCATAACGATTTCCAACGTGCAACGGCTATTGCCCGCAGCATGGTAACGGAATACGGGATGAGTGACAAGATTGGACCTGTCCAATTCGGTACGGCACAAGGTGGAAATGTTTTCCTAGGCCGCGACTTTAACTCAGAACAAAACTATTCCGATGCAATTGCCTTTGAAATCGATCAGGAAGTTCAACGCATCATCAAAGAGCAGTATATCCGCACGAAAGAGATTCTGACTGAAAACCAGAACCTTCTAAAATTGATTGCGAATACGTTGCTTGAAGTTGAAACGTTGGATGCTGCCCAGATTCTTCACTTGAAAGAACATGGAACGCTGCCTGAACGTTCATATGAATCATTGAACGGTGATTTCGGAGATGAAGACGCAGTTGATTTGAAAAAAGACAGTGATGTTCCGGATGCAGTAGGAGCAGCAACTGATCCTTCAGCTGGAGACTTGCCGTCAGAAGAAGGCGAAGCGGCTCCAGTCGGAGAACCGATTGAAGAAAAACGCAAATAAGTAAAAATGAGCTGGTTGCCCATTCCCTTTGAAGGGAAGAGGCAACCAGCTTTTTGCTTTCTCCGAATTGTGGTATGATGTTTTGGAAATTCGTCAATAAGTGAGGGCAAATCATGATTTTAGTATTGGACGCTGGAAATACGAATATCGTCCTGGGCGTCTACAGCCAGGATCAATTAATACATCATTGGCGCATGGAAACTTTGCGCCATAAAACAGAAGATGAGTACGGGATGCAGATGAAGGCATTTCTGAACGATGCGGACTTAAGCTTTTCGTCGATTGACGGCATCATCATGTCTTCGGTGGTACCGCCGATCATGTCTGCACTTGAGCGCATGTGCCAAAAGTATTTTCAAGTAACACCGATGATTGTCGGCCCTGGTGTTAAAACCGGGCTCAATATCAAGTACGACAATCCCCGGGAAGTGGGCGCCGATCGGATCGTCAACGCGGTCGCGGCGATTCATGAATACGGTGCTCCTTTGATCATTGTGGACTTTGGCACTGCCAATACTTTCTGTTATATTAATGAAAAGCAGCAATACATGGGAGGAGCTATTGCTCCAGGCATCAATATTTCAACAGAAGCACTTTATTCCCGTGCCTCCAAATTGCCGCGGATTGAAATCACTACACCCGATCAAGTCGTCGGGAGAAATACCATTTCCGCCATGCAGGCTGGAATTGTCTATGGGTACGTCGGCCAGGCGGAAGGCATCGTAGCCCGCATGAAAAAGCAGAGCAAGGAAAAACCGACGGTCATTGCAACCGGTGGCATGGCTTCTTTGATTGCCGGTGAATCCACAGTCATCGATTATGTAGATCCTTTTTTGACATTAAAAGGATTGCACTTAATTTACAAACGCAACCAAGCGTAAAGAAAGGAACGATACATGTGTCAGATTATTTAGTTCGCGGCCTTGGATTTAATGGAAGTGTCCGTGCATTTGCAGTAGACAGTACGAAAACAGTAGGAGAAGCGCAGCGCCGCCATATGATGTGGCCGACCGCTTCGGCAGCATTGGGGCGTGCCATGACAGGTGGGGTTATGCTTGGGGCTATGTTGAAAGGCGACGATAAAGTAACGATTAAATTTGAAGGCGGCGGACCTATCGGTGCTTTACTGGTGGACAGCAACGCAAAAGGCGGCGTCCGTGGCTATGTTTCCAATCCGCAGACCCATTTTGATCTTAATGACAAAGGAAAATTGGATGTCAGCCGCGCAGTCGGCACAGGCGGTATGATGTCGGTTGTCAAAGACCTTGGCATGCGCGACAACTTTACGGGGCAGACGCCGATTGTTTCAGGTGAAATCGCTGAAGATTTCACTTATTATTTTGCGGTATCCGAACAGGTGCCTTCTTCAGTCGGATTGGGTGTGTTGGTAGATACCGACAATTCAATTTTGGCGGCGGGCGGCTTTATTGTTCAATTGATGCCGAATACAGATGATGAGACGATCACGGAAATTGAAGAGCATCTTTCTACTATCGAACCTGTCTCTAAAATGATTCAGCGCGGACTGTCGCCTGAAGAAATCCTTGAAGTGGTACTTGGAGAAGGGAACGTCCAGATTCTTGATAAAATGCCGGTACATTTCGATTGCAATTGTTCCAAAGACCGTTTTGCGACAGCTATTTTAGGGCTTGGAGAAAAAGAAATTCAGGACATGATCGATGAAGATGGCATGGCAGAAGCACAATGTCATTTCTGTCTGGAAACGTATCAGTATTCTAAAGAGGAACTCGAGTCGTTTATCAATGAGCTCCAGTCATAATAATCGGCGCCCTGTGCCACCGGCAGGTACAGGCAAGCCGAAAAGACATTTGAAGACCAAACCGGTGCTGCTGGTCATCGGCATTTTACTGCTGGCGAACTTCCTCTGGTTTATTGCCTGGCTTATTCCGAATGACGTAGGCAAGGCGGAGAAAGTCGCTTCTGTCAGTGGAGATGACATCACGCGGGAAGAGTGGTTGGCTGCCATGGAAGAACAGCATGGCCGCGAAGCGCTGCTCGAATTGGTCAATGAAAAAGTCATGGCCACAGCAGCGAAGGATTATGGCATCGAAGTAAGCGATAAAGAGATTGATTTGGAATTGGCGATGCTGCGTTCTTCGCAGGACAGTACAGAAGCTGCATTATACACAGCAGATGAAGCACGCCAACGTGAAAAGATAAAAGCCCAGTTGATTCTGGAAAAAGTGCTGACAAAAGATATTGTCATCGAAGAAAGTGAAATTAAAGAGTTCTACGATGACAATCAATCATTATATGATGTGAAAGATTCGTACCGGACACGCATGATTGTCTTAAACTCGGCAGCAGAAGCGGAAGAAACAATTTCGGAGCTGGAAAAAGGCTCTTCATTCGAAGCGACTGCACGTGAACGTTCCATCGACAGTGCGACAGGCAACCTGGGTGGAGACATCGGTTATATTTCCAATGGCGAACCGGGTGTTGACCCCGCCATCGCCAAAACGGTCGCAAAAGTGGAAGTCGGTGAATGGTCATCTCCATTGGCGTTGGAAAACGGCAGGACCGCCATTATTTCTGTCACAGAAAAAGTGGATGGCCAGACATTTTCTTTTGAAGATGTAGCGGGCCACATCAACCGCGAGCTGGCGCTTGAACAATTGCCGCAATCGGTCACTCCGGAAGCTTTCTGGCAGGAATTCGATGCGGAATGGTTTTACGGGGAATAGATTCTTACTGGACGTTTCATTATGAAACGTCTATTTTTTATGAATTCATACAATTTGACAAACTGTCTGTTTTATTGATACCATTAGCTTTATTAAAGTCGACAAAATTACTAGGGATTAGGAGTGTTGAAGAATGGCGCGTGTAGGAAATTCGATTACTGAATTGATTGGACAAACACCAATTGTGAAATTAAACCGGTTAACAGGACCGGAGGATGCAGAAGTCTATTTGAAATTGGAATACTTCAACCCTGGCAGCAGTGTCAAAGACCGTATTGCACTGGCGATGATCGAGGCGGCTGAAAAGTCCGGAGATTTAAAAGAAGGCGATACTATCATCGAACCGACAAGCGGGAATACCGGAATCGGACTGGCGATGATTGCAGCAGCTAAAGGCTATAAGTCTGTTTTGGTTATGCCAGAAACGATGAGTATGGAACGCCGCAACTTATTGCGTGCTTACGGAGCGGAATTGATTTTGACTCCAGGAGCAGACGGGATGAACGGCCCGAACGGTGCCATCAAGACTGCAGAGAAAAAAGCGGCTGAAAACGGCTGGTTCATGCCGCAGCAGTTCAATAACGAAGCAAACCCTGAAGTGCATCGGTTGACGACAGGTCCAGAGATCGTTGAAACAATGGGTGACCAATTGGATGCCTTTATTTCGGGGATCGGCACAGGCGGAACGATTACAGGTGCTGGCCAAGTATTGAAAGAGAAGTATCCTGATATTCAAATCATTGCAGTGGAGCCTACTGATTCAGCGGTTCTATCAGGCGGTAAGCCAGGACCCCATAAAATCCAGGGAATTGGAGCAGGATTTGTGCCTGCTGTATTGAACACGGAGATTTATAGTGAGATTATTCAAGTCACCAATGACCAATCGTATGAAACAGCACGCCAGGCAGCACGCGAAGAAGGGATTCTTGGCGGCGTATCTTCAGGAGCCGCGATCTACGCTGCTCTGCAGGTTGCTAAACGTTTAGGTAAAGGCAAAAAAGTCTTGGCGATTATTCCGTCCAACGGGGAACGCTACCTAAGTACACCGCTTTATCAATTTGATGAGTCCAACTAAACAGCAACAGTAAAGGAGAGCGTGCCCTCTGGCCGCTCTTTTCTTGTGGAAAAAAACAGCTCAAGTAAGGTAAGATGAAGGCGCGCTTTCATTTCCCAGGAAATAGATAGCTATTTAAAGTTTGGACGGTGACGCTGAATGAAAATCAATTTTAATGAGAAGACGCTCGTCATGGGCATATTGAATGTCACGCCGGATTCTTTTTCAGATGGAGGCAAATACAGTGGATTAGAGCAGGCACTTACCCATGCTCAGCAGATGATTGCAGATGGTGTGGATATTATCGACGTTGGAGGCGAGTCCACACGTCCGGGCTATGTACAGATTACAGACGATGAAGAAATAGAACGAATCGTTCCTGTCATCAAAGCGCTGAAGCAACAGTTTGATGTTTTAATTTCCGTTGATACTTACAAGTCGCGGGTAGCTGATGCAGCTATAGCTGCTGGTGCCCACATCATCAATGATATTTGGGGAGCTAAATACGATCCGGTGATTGCGGAAGTAGCCGCTAAGTGGAATGTGCCGATTATCCTCATGCATAACCGTAACGATACGTCATATTCAGATTTCCAGGAAGACGTCATGCGGGATCTGGGAGAAAGTATTCAAATTGCATTAGATGCCGGTGTAAGCGAAGAGAATATCTGGCTCGATCCAGGTGTGGGATTCGTTAAATCCGTATCGCAAAACCTTGAAGCGATGCAAATGATCGGACAGTTGGTGGAACTGGGTTATCCAGTTCTTCTGGGTACCTCAAGAAAATCGTTCATTGGAAAAATTTTAGATGCTTCTGTCGACGAACGCCTGGAAGGTTCATTGGCAACCGTTTGCTATGGTGTCAATCAGGGATGTCACGTTGTGCGTGTCCATGATGTAAAGGAAACAGTGCGTGCGGTCCGTATGATGGATGCACTAACTGGCAAGCATCCATACAAGGAGGAGAAATAATGGATTTTATTCACGTGAATGATATGGAGTTTTATGGCTACCACGGGGTATTCCCTGAAGAGACGAAACTTGGACAGCGATTTCGCCTGACGGTTTCATTGGCTGTGGATTTACAGATGGCGGGAGAGACTGATGCTTTGGAGCATACTGTGCATTATGGAGAAGTCTATGAAGCCTGCCGGTCAATCGTCGAAGGCGAACCGAAAAAATTAGTGGAGGCTGTAGCGGAAAACGTGGCTGCCCGTATTCTTTCCGATTTTTCATTGGTCCAAGGCATCCGTGTTCAGCTGATCAAACCGGATCCGCCGATTCCCGGCCATTATAAATCAGTGGCGATCGAACTGACCCGAGGTAACTTCGCATGAACCTAAGTTATTTGTCGCTTGGTTCCAATATGGGAAACCGCTTTGAAATGTTGAGGCAGGCCGTATCGCAGTTAGCGACCCACGCGGCTATCAGGATCACCCGCATCTCTTCGCTTTATGAAACAGATCCAGTGGGGTATACAGATCAGGAGCCTTTCCTCAATATGGTCGTTGAGCTTGAAACGGAATTAGAAGCATTGCCATTACTGGATGTCTGCCAGGAAATCGAACAGAATTTACAGCGCAAGCGGCTTGTCAGGTGGGGCCCGAGGACAATAGATCTCGATATTTTATTGTATAACCAAGATAATTTTGAAACAGAAAGGCTTACTGTTCCGCATCCGAGAATGCATGAGCGAGCGTTTGTCCTTATTCCGTTGCTGGAAGTGAATCCGGGGTTTGAAGTTGTAGATACTTTTGAAGCTGAGGGCGTTCGTTTATGGAAATCCTATAACAGTATAGAAGAGTTTCTACAAGATACACATTGTTAAGTACAGGTTGCCGCAAATTTGTGGCAGCTTTTTTATGTGGTATGGTAAGAAATTGTGTACAATAGAGAAATACATGAATGAGATTGGTTTATATAGATAAAGGAGTGTAGGACATGTCAGAAGAATTAAACGATCAACTATTGGTGAGACGCCAAAAAATGCAGAATTTCCGTGATCATGGAATGGATCCGTTTGGCGGGCGCTTTGAACGTACTCATCTATCGCAGGAAATCATCGAGCAATACGGAGAGCTTTCTAAAGAAGAGCTTGAAGAAACCCCGCACGAAGTAATCATCGCTGGACGGGTGATGACCAAACGTGGAAAAGGGAAAGCGGGCTTTGCCCACATTCAAGATCTTAAAGGCCAGATTCAAATCTACGTCCGCAAAGATGCAATCGGTGAAGAAGCTTATGAATTTTACAATACGGTCGACTTAGGAGATATTCTGGGTATTAAAGGGACTGTCTTTAAAACAAACGTAGGTGAACTATCGATTAAAGCGAAGGAAGTGGAGTTTCTTACGAAAGCACTGCGTCCGCTGCCTGAAAAGTTCCACGGTTTAAAAGATATAGAACAGCGTTACCGCCAGCGGTACTTAGATCTGCTGACAAGTGATGACAGCAAAGAGACATTCATACTGAGAAGCCGGATCATTCAATCGATGCGCCGCTACTTGGATAATGAAGGATTCTTAGAAGTAGAAACACCGATGCTTCACTCAATTGCAGGAGGAGCGGCTGCAAAACCATTTGTTACACACCATAACGCTTTGGATATGGAATTGTATATCCGCATTGCAATCGAACTCCACTTGAAGCGTCTAATTGTAGGTGGACTTGAGAAGGTTTATGAAATTGGCCGAGTTTTCCGGAACGAAGGAATATCTACACGTCACAATCCTGAATTCACTATGCTTGAATTGTATGAAGCGTATGCAGATTACAACGATATCATGGCACTTACTGAAAATCTGGTGGCACATGTTGCCCAGGAAGTCCTTGGAACAACGACTGTTCAATATGAAGAAGATGAAATTGATCTAGCTGTAGGTTGGAAACGACTACATATGGTTGATGCAGTAAAAGAATATACAGGTGTTGATTTCTGGAAGCGCATGACAAAAGAAGAAGCGCAGGATTTGGCAAAAGAACATAATATTGAGGTAAAACCTACTATGGAAGCAGGGCATATTTTAAATGAGTTCTTTGAGCAGAGAGTGGAAGAGCAATTAGTTCAACCAACGTTCATTTATGGACACCCAGTTGAAATTTCGCCCTTAGCGAAGAAAAACCCTGAAGACGAGCGGTTCACCGATCGATTTGAGTTGTTCATTGTTCGCCGGGAGCATGCTAATGCGTTTACAGAGTTAAACGACCCGATTGATCAGCGTCAGCGTTTTGAAGCTCAGTTGGTTGAAAAAGCTGAAGGAAATGACGAAGCTCATGAAATGGACGAAGATTTTATAGAGGCGTTGGAATATGGATTGCCTCCAACTGGTGGATTAGGGATCGGTATTGATCGTTTAATTATGTTGTTAACAAATTCTTCCTCTATTAGAGATGTTTTATTGTTCCCGCAAATGCGGCCAAAAGAATAACGAGTCTTCAGAAAACGCCGGTTTAAAGGCTCTTAATCTTTAAACCGGCATTTTTAAAAAAAGTACTTGTATCTATTTTGATATGGTGCTATACTATTTCTTGTCGCGTTTTTCATAATAAAAGATGCGGAGAATAACAAGATGAAAAAAGTTATTGACTTCAACAATAGAAGCTGGTAATATTGAAAAGTCGCCAATGAGTGCGGCGAACAACTTGAACCTTGAAAACTGAACAGCAAAACGTCAACAAACAGCAACGGCCGCGCAAAACGGCCCGCGCAAAAC
>NZ_CANMXD010000019.1:0-31255 GCF_947501725.1 uncultured Planococcus sp.
AAGTTCATGTAGAGAAGATGAATACTCATGTAGAAGATGGAGATATTCATGTAAAGAAGGTCTCGTCATGTAGAAAAAGCGAATTTTCAGGTAGAAGAGATGAAAGTTCATGTAGAGAAGATGAATACTCATGTAGAAGATGGAGATATTCATGTAAAGAAGGTCTCGTCATGTAGAAAAGGCGAATTTTCATGTAGAAGAGATGAGTATTCATGTAGAGAAGAGGATTACTCATGTAGAAGACGGAAGCATTCATGTAGAGAAGGTCTCGTCATGTAGAAAAGGCGAATTTTCATGTAGAAAAGATGAGTGTTCATGTAGAGAAGATGAATACTCATGTAGAAGATGGAGATATTCATGTAAAGAAGGTCTCGTCATGTAGAAAAGGCGAATTTTCATGTAGAAGAGATGAAAGTTCATGTAGAGAAGATGAATACTCATGTAGAAGACAAAAACTTTCACATTGAAAATTAATGCGGTTATCATCATAGCCATTCACAGGATTCCGGTTAATAATGAGCAATAATCAACAAAAAAGCGTCCCCAGAATCAATAAGATCCCTGGAGACGCTTTTTAAATACTTTCTATTTCTTCTCCAACCCAACCGCAAAGCCCAGATACATCAAGGCGTTGCGGGCTTTAAAGGCGGTGGTCATCGCCAGGCGCTCGAGTTCGATCTGTGTCATCTGATGCTTGCGGAGCTCGCCGGTTTGGGCGATTTCTTCCTGCTTGGTGATGACTTGGACAAAGCTGCGTTCCATCTGGTCGCGCAGCAGCAGTGCACGGACGGTGGCGATGTTCTGTGTTTTGGATTGTTCGTAGCCGAAGAGTTCTTTGGAATGCCAGAATAGGGCTTTGAGCGCGCCGTTTTTGGTGTCGCGGATAAACGGTTTGAGTGGGTTCGCCGGCTTTTCTTCCTCGAACCAGATGCGCTGCATGCCGGCACGCGGGTCTTTCATATCGAGCTGGTAATAATGGCTGACGAATTGGGCAACTTTCGAGAACAAAGAGAAGGACTGACGGTAGACAGCCTTTAATTGCTCGTTGCGTTCAGGGCTTGGCTCTTTTTCGAGTGCTTCGAACAGGGTCCAGCGCAGCACGGTGAATTCTGAAACCATGGAATCCATGAAAGCTTCGAGGAATGCGCCGCGTTCTTCGTCATCCGCTTCTTTGTGGCGATAGTTCAGTGTGTCGATTCTCATGGTGCCGGATGGATCGACTTCGTTGTTGTCGTTCAATAAAAGCCGGTGCTTGGCGCACCAGTCGCGGTACTCCCACTCGCGGCCTTCGAAAAAGTTCGGCTTGTAGTTTCCGGTGATGTCGACCGGCCCGATTTCCTCCAGCATTTTTACGGCCAGCTTCAAACGGTCTGCGTACAAGGCGCGGCCGTTGGTGTTGCTGATGTTTTCGGCGCCTTTTTGAAGCAAGTCGCGAGATAAGTGAAGCGCCTCGGCTTTTTCTTCTTTGCCGCGCAGGAACGTGGAATAGAACAATAATCCCCATCCACGTTCAGCGTCTTTGCGCTCATAGGACGGATCCTTTTCGCCTTCGGTCATCTGTTCCAACACATCAAGCCCATCGATTGAGCGGCCGACGTAAATCAAGGCTTCTGCGTAATTCAGGCAGATTTGATTCCATATCGTGGGCGGCACTTTCCCGCGGAACTGGGCGTGCAGGCTTTCGAACAGGAAGAGCTGGCGCTGCTTCATCGGACTGTTCCATTCTTTTTGCAGCTGATGCTGGATGCCGAGCTGGCTGCTCTCGAGCAAGATGGCAAGCGGATATGCGGCTTGGCCTTCCAGGCGTTTTTTCAAATGGCTGATGATCTCGCTGAGCTTTTCCGGCTCGGTGCGGGTTTTCTGAAATTGCTGCAGCAGGTGCTGTGCAGCCTGGTAAATTTCCTTCAATTCAAACTGCCCGTAATCGTCTGATTGGGCAATATCATGTAATGTCGACATGGGAACCCTCCTTGGATAGGTGCTTCTCTTATTATTGTATCGAAGAGCGGCGGATGGGTCACGCCTATTGTCGGAATTTTATGGGATTGGGAGGGTTTGTTCGGGATCTAGCTTGAAAAGGAATAAAAAAGGAGGATAACCTAAAGTTTTTTCTGCCTTTATTATTTTCAGAATTTTTAGTATTTTTAAGATGTATTCATAGAATTTTGCTGGTAAACTAGGCACAAGAAAGTAAATCATTACGCGAAGGAGTGACGATTGTGAAGAAGCTGATGGGTGTGCTGGTCGTCGTGCTGTCTCTGTTTTTGGTGCTGCCTGTTGCCGCTGCTGCCCCGGATTTGCCGGAAAGTCATTCGTTTTATGAGGAAATCACCTATTTGATGGAGAAAGGCGTGATCACCGGTTATGCGGATGGCAAGGTTCGGCCGGACGCAGAAGTGACCCGCGCCCAGGCGGCTGTGATGATCGGGCGTCTGCAGGGCTTGGATGGCACGAAAAAAGCGACGCCGTTCCGTGACGTGCCGGCGGGCTATTACGCGAGCGGCTATATCGCTGAAGTGGCGGAAGCGGGCTACTTTAAAGGCTACGGAAATGGAACTTTCCGACCGGAAGCGCCGATCATTCGCGGGGATATGGCATTGATTGTTGAACGGGTCTTCGATCTGGCCTTTACGTTCAACCAGTCGTTTGCGGATGTGCCGAGAAATGCCTACTACGCGGAAGCCATCAGTAAAATTCTGGCGGCGAACATCACCATCGGGTATCCGGATAACACGTTCCGGCCCCAACAGGAGGTGACGCGCGGACAGTTTTCCGCTTTCCTGGCACGTGCGTTGGAGCCGGAATTCAAAAATGATGCAACCATTGCGCGTTCCTATCAGAAAGACAAGACCAAAACCTATACCTACCGCATGTCGGATGGCACAACAGCCGTCCACCGTTTCGTGGATGTGCCGGACCGGGACGGCTTGACTTTCGGATTCATGTGGACCGCCGAAGTGGACAGCGACACTTACGAATACATGGAGTTTGAAAGCCATCAGCTCTTTGCGTTCGGCTACCCGTATTCGGAGTACGATGTCGCACTCGTCTATCCGGTGCGGGTCGGACAAACTTTTGATACGGGGCTCGGCGACGAAACCATCATCCACACAATCACCGGTGTCAATAAAACCGTCAAGACTCCCTACAAGACATTCACCAATGCTACGGAAGTGACGGTGCAGGATGGCTTCAAGTATTACATGGCGGAAGGCTTCGCGACCATCAAATCCATCAGCGCAGAGGGACGGGTGGAGAGTGAATTGGTGCGTGTGGAGTAGAATGGTTTTAGTGGGTATTGTGGATTTGTAGTGAGTTTATGAGAAAAGGTGCCTGGCACCCAGAAAAAACCAGCCAGCTTCTTGCCGAAGCTGGCTGTTTGGTTTGGGTAGAAAAACAGTGTCAGGCACGCACACGATTCTGAGAGTTGCATAATTCCTGGAATCGGTTTATATTAAATGAGGCATCAAACGTTGAGGGGTCAATTGAATGTTCCCCTTGATAAATAGAAGAAGAAAAAGGAGAAATTCCAGCTATGCAAACACTACAAAAGACAAATGATTTCAATGAAATCGTCAACGGACGCCGTTCGATTAAGCAATATGACCCGACAGTCAAAATCAGTCGGGAGGAGATGAGTGAAATCCTCGCTCAAGCTTCGAAAGCCCCGTCCTCCATCAATATGCAGCCGTGGCGCTTTCTGGTGATCGACACCGTTGAAGGGAAAGAAAAGCTTGCGCCTCTTGCTTCGTTCAATCTGGAAAAAGTCATGAGCGCCTCTGCGGTAATCGCTGTCTTCGGTGATCGCCAAAACTTTGACTACGCTGAGGAAATCTACGGCAAAGCAGTTGAACATGGCTATATGCCCGAAGAAGTGAAGGAATTCCAGTTGAATTACTTTAGACCTTTGTATGAAGGGATTTCAGATGAGCAAATGAAGGACATCGTCATGCTGGATTCTGGTCTTGTGGCGATGCAGCTGATGCTGGTGGCACGTGCGTTTGGATACGATACGAATCCGATCGGCGGCTATGAGAAGGATAAAATTGCTGAAGCTTTCGGCATGGAAAAAGACCGGTATATTCCGGTGATGCTCATTTCCATCGGCAAAGCGCTCAATGAAGGTTTCCAGTCGTATCGCCTTCCTGTCGATACGATTACGACTTGGAGCTGAGTGTAGGTACTGAAGATTGAGTATTGGCCGGTTATGTATTATATTTGACTGGTCAATGAATAGTGGACAACGCTATCAATTGGCTGCAACGAGTAGGTAGGAGGTCAATTCATGTCGTGTTCATTTTCCAAGCAGGAACAAGTGCTGCAGCTGTTTAAAGGACTGACGAATCAAATTAGCCCAAAGTTCGAACGGTGTACAGGCATTAGTGCGTCGCGCTATGAACTGCTGTCCCAGCTTTATAATACAGACGAAATCAATCAGTCGACGCTTCAAAAAGCGGTTAATATCGACGGAGCGGCCATTACCCGCCATCTTAAGCAATTGGAGGTCAATGGCATGGTCACAAGGCGTAGAAATCCGGCTGATAACCGGGTCATCTTTGTCAGCCTGACTGAGGAAGGCCGTAAGCAGATCGTTGAATACCGAAAAGAAAACATGGGTTTTGTGAAACAAATGCTGCATGATTTCACACCGGAAGAGGTCGACGCCTTGTCCGACATGTTGACGCGCATGCAAACGAATATTAGTGAATACTGATAATCAAAATACAGATAAAAGGATGGTTGATGTTTTATGATGATTATTCACGCACACTTGCAGGTAAAACCAGATCAGCAACAGGCTTTTTTGGACGAATGCAAAATTCTTGTCCAAGCTTCAAGAGAAGAAGCGGGCAACATCAGCTACGATTTGATGAAATCCACTGAACAGGATGGCCACTTTACCATGGTGGAAGTTTGGAAGGATCCCGAAGCGATTGCGGCTCATAACACGAGTGAGCATTTCACTGCTTTTGGCCAAAAAGCGCCTGCTTTCATGGCTGCGCCTATGAAGCTTGACGTATTCAGCGGAGAGTCTGTTCAATTATAAGTGCACTTGCTCTTTATCGCCGTTCTGCTTTTTGCGGGCGGCGATTTTTTTGTTGTTGAGGCGTGAAAGTGTCAAAGTAGGTACGTTGCAATCGAATACGCACGCTCAGCAGAATTTATGCACGCTCAAAAGAAAATACGCACGCTCAGCAGAGTTTATGCACGCTCAATAAAAGTGCGTCACCCATTCCAGAAAAACAGAAAACAGCCCGCTTCGGCAAGAAGCGGGCTGTTTCTTTAATTTCCACTCATTCAATACTAAACTGCACCCATGCCGCCATCGACACGGTACTGGACACCGGTGATGAACGTACTTTCATCAGATGCCAGGAACAGCACGAGGTTCGAGATGTCTTCCGACTCGCCATAACGGCCGAGCGGAATGCTTTTCGCCATCGTGGCTTGGTCCACCTCCAGGCCGGTCTCGAGAGAACGCATCATGCGCGTGTTGACAGGAGACGGGTGGATTGAATTGACGCGGATGTTATGCGGTGCGTTTTCAACCGCCGCAGCTTTCGTCAAGCCGACGACCGCATGTTTCGATGTGATATACGGCGATACGTTCGGCGATCCGCCAAGTCCTGCAACGGACGAGGTGTTGATGATGCTGCCGGATTTTTGTTTGATCATGACCGGCAGGACCTTTTGGAGACCCAGGAATACGCCGCGTACATTGACGGCGATGACCTTATCAAAGTCCTCCACTTTTTGTTCGGTGATCGGTGCCACTTTTCCTTCAATGCCGGCGTTATTGAAGAAGATATCGATTTTGCCGAATTGCTCTACGGTCTTATCGACATACTTTTGCACATCTTCTTCTTTGGAGACATCCGCCTGAACCGTCAGGACATTGTCGCCCAGCTCTTTCTTCGCGTCAGCGAGTGCATCTTCGAACAAGTCGACCAGTACGACAGAAGCCCCTTCCTCCAAGAAACGCTTTGCTGTAACTTTGCCGATTCCTCCGGCTCCCCCTGTAATTACTGCTACTTTATCCTGTAATCTTCCCATAGACGATCTCTCCTTCTATTGACTGAATTGATTGAAAATTAAAACACTACACTGTCCATTCTACTCCTCTTGTTTTTGGAATCAACAGAAAGGATTATAGAACGGCAATCCATGGCCCATTATTACTTCCTTCATTTTATTTTCAGTAAACCAATCGCCACATTTTAATGCTTTTAGTACTTCCATAATAAGGATTGGATAAATGGTGCCTGGCACCCACACAATTCCTCACCTAATGATAACAAATAATCAAAATTTAAATTTAAGTTGAAAGTTAGTTGTCAAAGTGATATAGTTCGATTAATAAAATATTTCGACAACGAACAGGAGGGCAGCAGGTACAATCACGTGAACAATGACAGCATGTATTGACCATAAAAGATAGGGAGTTTTCAAATGACGGTTTTAAAGCAGATCCAGCACAAATTAATCGTTTCCTGTCAGGCATTGGAAAGTGAGCCGCTTCATGATCCTTACATAATGGGGAAGATGGCTTTAGCGGCTAAGATGGGCGGTGCTGAAGGAATCCGTGCCAACACGGTGAAGGATATTCAGGCGATCAAGAAAGAAGTCGATCTGCCGATCATCGGCATCATCAAACAGGATTACCCGGGCAACAATGTCTACATCACTTCCACGATAAAGGAAATTGATGAACTGTATCAGGAAGGCGTGGACATCATCGCAATGGATGCAACCAAGCAGGAAAGACCGGATGGCCGAAGCTTCGAGGAATTCTTTTTCGAAGTGAAGCTGAAGTATCCCGACCAGTTGTTCATGGCGGATGTCTCGACCATCGAAGAAGCGCTCATGGCTGAGAAAGCCGGCGTGGATATTGCAGCACCGACACTTGCTGGCTATACACCTTATTCAATCGGGACCGTTCCGTTGGAATTGGTGAAACAAATGGCGGATCAACTGTCGATTCCGGTGATAGCGGAAGGGAATTTCGATACACCCGAGAAAGCACAATCGGCACTTCTCGCCGGGGCTCATTGTGTGGTTGTTGGAAGCGCTATCACACGTCCGCAGCTGATTACAGAAAAATTTGCAAAAGCGATAGAAGAAAAAACAGAAAAGGGACAGGTGATGAAATGAAGGGCTTATATACAGCATTGATGTGCTCATTTGATGAACAAGGAAACGTGAACGAAAAAGGATTACGGGAGATTGTCCGTTACAATATCGAAGTTTCGGAAGTGGACGGTCTATACGTCAACGGCAGTACCGGAGAAAATTTCCTCATTTCCACTGAACAGAAAAAGCAGATTTTCGAAATCGTCAAAGATGAAGTTGGGGACAAAGTGAAACTGATTGCGCAAGTCGGCTCTTTGAATATCGAAGAAGCATCGGATCTGGCTCATTTCGTTACGGACCTAGGGTATGACGCGATTTCGGCAGTGACGCCGTTCTACTATAAATTCGACTTCGAGGAAATCAAAGACTATTACAATACGATTCTGGAAGGCGTCGATACACAGCTCATCATTTATTCCATTCCGGCTTTAACGGGCGTCAACATGAACTTGGAGCAGTTCGGGGAACTGTTTGAAAATGAAAAGATCATCGGCGTGAAATTCACTGCACCGGATTTCTTCCTGCTTGAGCGCTTGCGCCATGCATTCCCGGACAAGCTGATCTATTCCGGATTCGATGAAATGCTGCTGTCTGCAAGTGTCTTGAATGTGGATGGGGCGATCGGCAGCACATTCAATGTCAACGGCAAAAGAGCCAAACAGATTTTCACTCTGGCACAGAGCGGGAAAATCGATGAAGCTCGCGAAATCCAGAAAGTGACCAATGACCTGATTGAAGAGATCCTGAAGAATGGCCTTTACCAGACCATCAAGGAAATGCTCGAAACACAAGGGGTCAACGCTGGATTTGTCAGAAAGCCGATGAAACAGCTGACTGAAGAAAAAGCAGTCAAAGCACGCGAACTCGCTAAAAAATATCTGTAAGGACTAACGGGGGGAATGGGATAGATGAATGGAACATTTGCGGTTATCGATTATGTGATTTTGTTTGCGTATTTATTGTTTATCTTGTATGTCGGAATTGCCTTTGCCAAAAAGGAAATGAAAGGCAAGGAATTCTTTAAAGGGGACGGTTCGATTCCATGGTGGGTGACCTCGGTCAGTTTGTTCGCGACTTTGCTGAGCCCGATTTCGTTCTTATCGCTTGCCGGCAACTCCTATTCAGGGACGTGGGAACTGTGGTTTGCTCAACTGGGGCTGCTGATTGCAGTGCCTGTAGCCATTTACTTTTTCCTGCCGGTTTATCGCAAACTGGATTTGGACACAGCTTATGAATATTTGGAACGCCGATTCGATAAACGGATGCGGATTTTGGGAAGCTTGCTCTTCATCGTCTACCAGATCGGGCGCATGTCGATCATCATGTATCTCCCTGCGATTGCATTAGCGACCGTAACCGGTATCAATGTAATTGTCATCATCCTGTTTATGGGTGTCATCGCCACCATCTATTCGGCTTTCGGTGGACTGAAATCCGTGCTTTGGACAGATTTCATCCAAGGCGTTGTCTTGATCGGCGGCGGTATATTCGCCTTGATCATTCTGTTATTCTCCATTAACGGAGGGCTTGGGGAAGTCATCAATGTGGGGACAAGCAACGAGAAATTCTTTGGAAATGTAGCCTTATTTGATCCGAACCTGATCAATAACAGCATTTTAATCATCATTTTGGGGGCTGGCTTATCGACGACGTTTTCGTATATTTCCAGCCAGGATATGGTGCAGCGCTATTTGACGACGAAAGATTTGAAGGAAATAAACAAAATGACGTATTTGAACGGCGCTTTGTCGCTCGGTACAGCTACTTTGTTCTTCCTGATCGGAACATCACTATACACCTTCTACTCGCAGCAAACCGCTGCGATGCCGACAGGAAAATCGGATTTGATCTTTGCGAATTTCATCGTCAGTGAGTTGCCTGTGGGTGTTTCTGGATTATTGATCGCCGGACTGTTCGCGGCTGGCCAATCGACGCTTTCAACAGGGCTCAATTCCGTAGCGACAAGCTGGACGCTCGATATCCAGCAGGTGTTGAGAAAAGACATGAGTGATGAAAAGAGTACGCGGATGGCCCGTATCGTATCGACGATCGTCGGCATCTTTTCGATTGCCTTCGCTATCATCCTTGCCTACTCCAGCGTCGGTTCTGCCTATTCATGGTTTAATGGCTTGATGGGCTTAGCGCTGGGAATCATCGGCGGTACCTTCACATTGGGTGTATTGACGAAGCGTGCAAACGCAAACGGGGCATTGTTCGGATTTATCGCTACAACTTTCCTGGCTATTTATATCTCATACTTCACGGACATTACTTTATGGGCGTATTCAATCATCAACTTGGTCGCTTCGATTGTCTTTGGCTACGGTTTCAGTTTGCTGTTCGCCAAGAAAGAAGAAAAAGACGACGAGGAAGGTGTCACATTCTTCGATTACAATAAAGTGCTAAAAGAAAAATAAGTTTTAGATTTAGGTGGGAGCATGGTGGAAATCTCTCGAAAGATCCAAACGGACGTATTAGTGGTGGGCAGCGGCCTGGCAGGGATTAAAGCTGCAAAAGAATTAGCTGACCACGGACATGAAGTCTTGATGGCGACAAAAATGAAGTTGGCTTCCGGGTCAAGTTTCTATCCGTTAAAAGCTTCGCTCGGCACACAAGTTACGAGCGGGGAGTCCGATAAAAAGGTCTTCTTGGCGGATATCGCAGCATCCAGCAGGGGAATGCACCGCCAGGACTTGGCGGAAGTCTATGTGGATGAAATTCCGGACCGCGTCGCAGAATACAGCGGCATCGGTGTCGTGTCCAAAAAGCTCGAAGGTTTACGGAAAGCTTGTTTTGCCGAACACCCCAGAGATATTTACTTGCTGAGTGATTGGGACCAGATCAGGGAAAACGTCTCCAGTATTTTCGGACGCTATGAGAACTTGACGGTGATGGAGCGGACAGTGGTCATTTCACTGATAAAAAAAGATCAGCGGATTGCCGGTGCGCTGATGCTGGATCAGCACAATCAAGTGGTGCTGGTGGAATGCAAAGCTGCCGTGCTCGCCACTGGCGGATTCGGCAGCATCTATAAGCACAACCTGAATCCGAATGATGTCGATGGATCGGGCCACATCCTGGCTCTTGAAGCGGGAGCGAGTCTGGTCAATATGGAGTTCATCCAATTCATCCCAGGCATTACGTCTCCGCGCTACAAGACCTTATTCGGTGAACATACGTTGGCCTATTGCCAAGACATCGTGAAGGAGGATGGAGAGAGCCTGTTGGATGCAGCACTTCCGGAAGGGCTTTCGAAAAAAGAATGCCTGGATATCCGCAGTACGCATGGACCATTTACAGACTCGCTGGAATCCAAGTATGTGGATATTGCGATGATGAAAGAAATCATTGCTGCCAAAAATGAAAAAGGCTTTGCATTAGTTTTCCGCAAAGAACTATACGAAAACAAAGAAGAGTTTTATACCGTATACTTGAATTGGCTGAAAACAAAAGGAATCGATATGCTGAAGGATGAGGTCCGGATTGCACCTTTTGCCCATGCCAGCAATGGCGGCGTCTATATCGATCCCCACGGGCGTTCCGGCGTTCCGGGCTTGTATGTCATCGGTGAACTGTCCTGCAATATCGAAGGCGCCAATAGGCTGGGCGGCAACTCGACTGGCGCCTGCATGGTGTTCGGAAAGCGGGCGGCTGCAGATTGCGGAGCCTATTTAAAAGAAGCCAGTGTTTCTTTCGTCAGTGACGAGGAAGCCGAACTTCAGTTGAAAGCGGTCTTCGGCAACTCTGTCGGCAATGGCAATGGTTCGGACGAATCAGCTGAATCCGATAAGGAACAACTTCATCAGACCGTAGAGAAGATCAGGGAGCTCATGTGGTATGCAGGCAATGTCGTGCGTTCAGAAAAGCAAATGATGGATGCATTGGAGCAGCTCCAATCGCTTCAGGCCGAATTGGCTATCAGCCGTTTGTTTGAACGGCAGGAAAACCGTAAAATGGTCATTAAAGCGAAAAACTTCATGAAGCTTTCCCGACTCCTGCTTCAAGTGATGCTCGAGCGAAAAGAAAGCCGTGGCGCGCATTACCGCGAGGATTATCCGACGGAAGATCCGGCATTCTCCAGACGCCTGTTTGTTTCAGAGACGTCTGATGGACTGCTGTCGCTAACATTCAGGGATGCGTGAATGAATAATACCTGTAATGAAAAGAGAAAAGCCTGATTGCGGTTTTTCTCTTTTTGTTCATTTAGAAAAGAGGGACGAAAAATGCAGCTTGGTGTCATTGATATTGGCGGAACGTTCATCAAATATGCAGTCGTCGACCAGGAAGGCCTGTTTCTGTCCCATGATTCAGTTCCGACAGATGCCCCCAGTGGCAGTAAGAAACTGATCGCCAAAATACTGGGTCTCTGCGACCAAATGATGGCGGATTTTGAAATCGGCGGCATCGCCATCAGCTCGGCCGGACAGATTGATGCGTTGCGGGGAGTAGTGGTCTTTGCGACAGATAATCTGCCGGGCTATACTGGAACAAGACTGGCCGAGCTGGTGTCCGGCCATACAGGTCTGCCGGTGAGGGTCGAAAATGATGTCAATTGCACGGCGCTCGGCGAATCCTGGAAAGGCGCCGCCCGTGGAGTGGAGAACTTCCTGTGTGTGACGATTGGAACCGGAGTAGGCGGCGCACTGTTTTTAAATGGAAAACTGTATACTGGTGCCGGATTTTCTGCCGGGGAAATCGGCCATCTGGTCCTTTACCCAGGCGGGAAAGCCTGTACATGCGGAAGCCGCGGCTGCTATGAGCAATATGCTTCGAGCTCGGCGCTTCAGCAGCTGATCTCAGAGGAATTCAGTGAGTGGATGGACCTAAAAGCGTTTTTCGGACGCGTGAAAGCGGAGGATTCGAAAGCACTTCTTCTGTTCGATGATTGGATTGACGACTTGACGACCGGCCTGCAATCACTCGTGCATCTGTTCAACCCCGAATTGATCGTCATCGGGGGCGGCATTTCCGCTCAAGGGGAATTTTTGCGGCAGGCGATTGAATCTTCCCTGAACAAGAAAATCATGCCGAACCACAAAAAACATCTGCAGATCAAAATGGCCGAGCATGACAATAAATCAAATTTACTGGGAGCGGCTAAGAACTTCTTCAGGAATTGAAAGGGGATGCTGATACGATGGAATCGAAAACAATTACAGGGCCGAAACCCTCCCTATTAATGGAGCAGCATAAGCATACCTTTACAAAATCCGAAAACAAAATATATGACTACATCCTGGCGCATCCGGATAAGGTTCTCTATCATTCATTGACGGAGCTGTCCGAATTGAGTGGAGTGGCGGAAGCGACGGTGCTGCGGTTTTTCCGGAAACTTGGATTCAAAGGTTTCCAGGATTTCAAATTCCTCTTCGCTCAGGAAGTACCGCCTGCAAACCATTCCTTACAAGACGAGTCATTCGTCTATCGGATCCGCAACAGCATCGTGCAGGCAATTGAAGATTCATCGGAAGTCGTGGATATGGATACTTTAGAGAAATCCATCCAGGCGATCGATGCTGCAGAGGACGTGGTGATCTTCGGCATCGGTTCCTCCGGAATTGCCGGACTCGACATGCAAAACCGCCTGATGCGGATCGGCAAGCACGTCAGCGCCATCACCGACTCGCATTTCCAAATTATGAGAGCCTCTTCGCTGACTGAAAAATCAGTGGTGATCGCCATCAGTTTGACGGGGAGCACGAAAGACATTGTCGATGCAGTCAAATTGGCGAAAGAAAAAAATGCGACAGTCATCGCCCTGACAAATTATGTGAAATCGCCATTGACCAAATACGCCGATTTTGTTTTGCTGTCATCTGCAAAAGAAAGTCCGTTAGACAGCGGCTCGCTGGTCTCGAAAATTGCCCAGTTGTATTTGATTGATTTGATATGTACTGGATTGACCATGAACAATGTTAAGGACGCTGAAAGTGTGAAAAGGGAAATTACCGAACATATTGCCGGCAAGCTGTATTAAAGCTGAAAAGCATTTACTGATTGGCTGCCGTTACGAGGTGAAAGTATGCAGATTCTGAAAGCGAAAGACTACGAAGAAATGAGCCGGATCGCCTGTAACTTGCTCGTGGAGCATATTCAACAGAACGAATCTCCGGTACTCGGACTGGCTACAGGCTCGACGCCTGAAGGGCTTTACAGGTGCTTGATTGAGGAATACAAAAAAGGGAAGGTTTCATTCCACAACATGTCGACATTCAATTTGGATGAGTACGTCGGCCTTGGAGTAGAAGATGCCAACAGCTATCAATGGTATATGACCGACAAACTCTTTGCCCACATCGATGTGCCGACCAGACAAATCCACTTGCCGAACGGTATATCACAAGAGGTGGAACAGGATTGCCTGGACTACGAAAGGCAGATTCAAGAAGCTGGCGGAATCGATATTCAAGTATTGGGACTCGGATTGAACGGCCATATCGGCTTCAATGAACCGGGAACACCGTTTTCGAGCAGAACCCACGCGGTTGAATTGGCCCAGTCCACGCGCCGCGCCAATGCCCGTTTCTTTTCGGGAATTGAAGAAGTGCCGACCCAGGCCATCAGCATGGGGATCGCCTCCATTATGGAAAGCAAAAAGATCCTGCTGCTGGTATCCGGAAAAGAAAAAGCGGAAGCTTTGTACCAGATGATGAACAGTGAGGTGTCGGAGAGCTTCCCCGCTTCGATTCTGCAGACACATCCGGATGTCACTGTCATCGCTGATGAATTGGCGTTGTCCAAAGTGCTTGAGTTTTATGGGGAAGATGGGGGCATTCCGGAGGTGGAAGAAGGCAAGGCTAGATAATTTCATATTCAGCAGTACGGAATTGAGCCTCAAATGGAAGACACGTCAACGTGCCGCCATTTGAGGCTTTTTTGTTTGAATAGAGAAAATACTGGACTTAAGTGCAGCATCAGACAAAAGAAATGTCTTCACCGGAAGGTTTAGCCTTAAGAGGAAAAGATTTTTTCATCGTTTGGACGAACATTTTCGTCAGTGGACTTTCAGTCGTATGGTTCCATGCGATGTATAGGTCCATTTGTCGTGTATTGCCTTTGATCTGGCGGTAGACGACGCCGCGTTTCGGATATTCCTGTTGGGCGGATTCAGTGACCAGAGTTACGCCGATGCCGGCAGAAACGAGCGATAGAATATGGGTGACGCCTTCTGCTTCCTGATGGATGACAGGACTCATCTTTCCGGAAAGGCAAATGGAAATGATCGTATCATAGTAGCCCGGCTCCAGGCGTCGGGGTGCCATGATGAATGGTTCATCTTTCAGTTCTTTGATCGCGATGGGTCCGGGGACAGCCGCCAGTGGATGATTGGCAGGCAGAGCCACGACAAACGGTGAGCTGTAGATAAGCTGGAAGCTGATTGCCGGGTCAGTGATCGGCGGGCAGATAAATCCGATATGGATATCGTTTTCCGTGAGCGCCCTCAACTGGTCGGTGCTGGACATTGGGTGCAGTGTAACTTTGATATCCGGATAGGCGGTCCGGTGCAGATGGACAAGCCGGATCAAGCTGGCATTTAAAGCACCGGTAAATGCCAGCTTCAGTATACCCGCTTCACCGGCATGGATTTTCCGGGTGTCTTCCATGGTGGTTTTCACTTTTGCGAGGATCTCATACGTCTCCTTCAAAAAATGCTTTCCTGCTGGTGTCAGTTCAACGAAACGGCTGTGCCGGTTAAAAAGCTTGACCTCCAATTCTTTTTCAAGTTGGATGATTTGCTGGCTGAGTGGAGGCTGGCTGATATTCAAGCGTTCGGCGGCCTTGCCGAAGTGAAGTTCTTCGGCCACCGCCACAAAATAATGCAGATGTCTGAGTTCTATGATGACCCCTCCAATGGCGATCAAGTCGTAAAACGTCTTAATCGACTTTTTATATATATTAGACGAAAAACGGGAACGTTGATAGTATTTTTTAAATAATTACATTTATTTAAATAGTCAATCAAGTACTGGTGATCATGGTTTTTAAGGAGGAAAAAGTATGGAAGCGACATCACTTGTCCTGAACGAATTAGCGAAAAGAAGTTTAGTGAACCATGCAGGAAAAACGGCCCTGCACGTGGATGGCGCGAGCTATACCTATAAAGAGCTGCATCTGGCGGCTAACCGCACAGCGCAGGCTTTCAAGGGATATGGAGTGGGCCATCAGTCGCGTGTCGGCCTGCTGTTGCCGAATTGCTACGAGTATGTTGTCAGTGAAGCAGCAATTTATCTGGCAGGTGCCACAAAGATTGCCTTGAACAGCATGGTCAGCAAAAATGATGTAAATTACATTCTAGCGGATGCAGAAGTGGAATTGTTGATTGTGCACGAATTTTATCTGCCGGTGGTAGAGCAGTTGCGGAGCAGACTGCCGAAGCTGCATACAATCATAGTGGTTGGAACAAAAAACACCAAAAAAGAGCTGGTGTCCTGGGAAGATTTCCAGGCGGCAGGATCTGATGAAGAGCTGACGGTCAAAACAAGCTCTTCCGATTTCTCTTTTATTCTTTATACCGGCGGGACTACCGGCAAGCCGAAAGGTGTTGTCCATACGTATGAAACCACAAGCTTGACGTTCACTTCCATCATTATTGAAGCGAATATCCAAAGTGATGAAAAAATCCTCGTAACGACGCCTTTGCCGCATGCGGCCGGATTATACACGTGGGCGGGATTGATCAGAGGTGCGGAAATCTTCATTGAAGATAAGTTCGAGGTGGAGACTGTGCTCCGGTATATTGAAAAAAACCGCATCACTTATTTGAGCCTTGTACCGACCATCCTTTACCGGCTGCTCGATTCGCTCGAAGGCAGGCAGATTGATGTTTCCTCCATCCGGACCATCCAATACGGGACAGCGCCGATCACTGCCGAACGTCTGAAACAGGGTCTTGAAGTTTTCGGCCAGGTATTCCTGCAGATCTATGGGTTGACGGAGACACAAAGTGCGGCCACTTGGCTGAAGAAAGAGTTCCATAGTGCAGAAGCTGAATACAGCCATCTATTGAAAAGTTGCGGAAGATCCACGATTTTCTCACAAGTGAAAGTGGTGGATGAAACGGGAGAAGAAGTTGCCAGCGGCGATGAAGGCGAAGTGGTGGTGAAGGCATTTACGAATATGGCCGGATACCTGAATCAACCTGAGAAGACCGCGGAAACGCTGAAAGATGGCTGGCTCCATACGGGAGACGTCGGAAAGATGGACGAACAGGGTTTCCTGTATCTGCTCGACCGGGCGAAAGACATGATGATCAGCGGGGGCATGAACGTCTATTCTTCCGAAGTGGAGAATGTCATCCAGGAACATCCGGACGTAGCGCAAGCAGCCGTGATCGGTGTGCCGGACGCAGACTGGGGAGAAGCCGTGACGGCTTTCGTCACAGCCAAAAATGGAAGCTTGGACATTGATGAAGTGATGGCCATCTGCAAAGCCCAGCTTTCAAAATACAAAAGTCCGAAAACCATCCATCTTGTCGATGCATTGCCGCTGACGTCGTACGGAAAAATCGATAAGAAAAAACTGCGGGAACCTTATTGGGAACTGGCGGATCGACGCATATGACCCTTGAATGGAAGGAGTGGAGAGCATGAAAACTTACGAAACATTGAAAGTGGAAGACCGTTCACCGGTTCTCTATGTCACATTCAATCGACCGGAAAAAGCGAACGCGATGAACAGGCAAATGGATGAGGAATTGTCCGATTTGGTGTCAGCGGTCGGCAGTGACCGAAATTACCGTTTCATCGTTTTTACTGGGGCGGGAAAAGTTTTTTCAGCAGGTGCAGATATCAAAGAAGTAAAGAAGAACATTGAAGAAAATCCGACTGATCCTTCCTGGATCCGGAAAGATCAAATCAACCGCCAGGAGTTCTTACGGAAATTTGACGCGCTGGATCAAATCACGATTGCGGCGATCAACGGTCCGGCATTCGGTGCAGGGATGGCGCTTGCCATGGCTTGTGATTTCCGCGTGATGGCGGAAGAAGCGACGCTGAGTTTGCCGGAAGTGGAGCGCGGCATGTTTTTCTCAGGAGGCGGAACACCTCGGCTCGTCAATTTGATCGGCGCTGCAAGAGCCAAGGAATTGATCATGCTGGGGGATGTGGTTTCTGCACAGGAAGCAAAGGAGATCGGCCTGATCACAAAAGCCGTTCCGGGTGATGGACTCGCTGACTCAGTGGAGGAAATGCTTTTGAAGCTGCAGCAAAAGCCGTTCGATCCGCTGCGCATCACCAAGAAAATCGTCAATGCTTCAGTGCCTAGGTTCGAGAACCTGCTTTATTATGAAGCAGAACTGCAGCAGCAGATGCTGCTGCACGGAGAGACGCTGGATCAGATCAATGACTTTGTCGGACAGCCGAAAAAGGACGGAATCCATCCGCGTTGAAGAAAAGCCTTTTAAAATAAGCAGGAAGGAGATGAATAGATGAAGTATGCGAAAAGAGTGAAGTTGGTTTTTGTCATCGCGCTTGTGTTCTTGCTGTCAGCGTGCGGAGTGGGGAGAGCAGCGAACCACAACGGCATCTACGAGCTGAGTTTCAATATCCAGGTGCCATCGACGCACCAATTCCATACCGAAGCCATTGAACCGTGGGCTGAGCTTGTAGAAGAAAAAACAGAAGGCAGAGTAAAAGTGAATATCTATAATAGCGGAGCTCTTGGCACCTTAAGTACCGCATACGATGACATCCAAGGCGCTGTATATGATATCGGCTATGTCAGCCCGAGTCTCCATCCCGATACGGAACTGTTCCCCTTGTCGATCGGTGATTTGCCTTTCGGCTTATCGGATCCTTTCGACAGCACGGAAGTGTTGACGCCGTTTATAGAAAAATACATGGCAGATACACTTGAAGATGTCGTGCCGCTTGGCGTTTCCGCAACCGATTCGTATCAGCTGTACAGCAAAGAGCCGGTGGAAACGGTGGAAGACGTCAAGAATCAGAAAATCATCGCTTCCGGTTATCAGCGGGTGCAATTGCTCGGTTTGTGGGATGCGGTTCCAGTCACGCTGGGATTGGAAGAAATTTATACCTCGCTTGACCGCAATACCGTCAACCAGGCTACATACACTTCGATTGGAGCGGTGGGGCTGAAGCTGAACGAAGTGGCACCGTATATGACCAAAATTGATATGGGCAATACCACACTATTCTTTTTGATGAATGAACGGACACTGCAAGGTCTTCCTGAAGATATTCAGACGCTTTTTGAAGAAGAATTGGCACCGGCGCTCGAAAAGCTGAACAGCGAACTGTACGGCGGTGCATCGGCTGAAGCCATTAGCGTCTATGGCGAAAGTGTAGCAGAAAAAGGCGGACGTGTGATCCAGCCGGATGAAGAAGTGCTGGCCGAGTTCAAGAAACCGGCAAAAGCAGTATGGGAAGATTGGGCGCATATGGCCGACGAAAAAGGTTTTGACGGCAACGAAATGCTACAGTTCTATAAAGATTCGTTAGTGGAGGCTGGGCTGAGTGTGCCCTATTAACGATTAAGTGAAAGCGGGTGGGAGGATGAACTACGTGAAATCTCTGGTTTCATTTATAACCAATCTGGCAAAATGGATTTCGTTTTCGATGTTGATTGTGATGGTTCCGCTGGTCACGTATTTCTCGATTTCCCGAAGTCTGGGATATCCGGTTATTGGGGATATTGAAATCGTCCAATTCAGCATGGTCGTACTGATTATGGGGTCTTTAGCGTATACGGAAGCGGCCGGGGCTCACATTTCAATCGGTGTCATCGCCGACCGATTCCCGGCAAAAGCCCAATTGGCACTGGATTTTTTGGCTCAAGTATTGACGATTCTATTTTGCTTTATCGTCTGCTGGGCATTTATCGTGAAGATCAATTTCGACCAGACTTCCGATTTATTGAACCTGTCGTTTGTGCCTTTTAAAGTGTTTCTGGTGCTTTGCTTTATCGGCTGGGCACTTGAAGCGGCGATGAAATTCATCCGGAATGTCGGAGATTACAACGCATCTAGTAAGAGCAAGTAGGAAGGGGGGAAGGCCATGTCGACAGAAACAGTTGGTGTATTAGTGGTAGCTGCGGTTTTCGTCTTGATGTTTTTGCGCGTACCGATCGCCATCGCAATGGTCATTCCCGCGAGTTTTGCGATTATTTTCCTGCGGGGGTGGGATACGTTAGCATCGGTGATCCACAGTGTGGTATGGACTCAAAGCTATCATTACACGTTGAGCACCATCCCGTTATTCGTGCTGATGGGACAATTGCTGTTCGCTTCTGGAGTGACCGATGATTTGTTCAAAACTTTCAAGAATTGGTTCGGTAATCTGAAAGGTGGACTCGGAATGGCGACGATCGGAGCTTCAGCGATGTTCGCGACAGCTTCCGGCTCCAGCGTGGCGACTACCGGAACCATGGGGGTCATTGCGACAAAAGAGATGCTGAAAGGCGGCTACAGCAAAAGCTTGGCGGGCGGTTCGATTGTCGCTGGCGGTGCTCTCGGCATTCTGATTCCGCCGAGTACAACGTTTATCGTCTACGGGATGCTTACGGAACAGTCTGTTGGAAAACTGTTGACTGCCGGCATCTTTCCCGGTATTTTGCTGACCTTGTTCTTCATGCTGACCATTTACATTTGCGTGTTGATCAAGCCTTCCATGATTACAGCTGCAGTTCCTGAATACGTCAGCTGGAAAGAGCGCTTTTCCTCACTGAGTTCGAATATCTGGATTCTTCTGTTGTTCGTACTGGTGATGGGGGGCATTTACTTCGGCTATTTCACAGCTACGGAGTCGGCGGGAGTCGGTGCATTCGGTGCATTCCTGATCGGGGTCATCCGCCGCCGGTTGAATCTGAAGAGTTTTACGGAAGCGTTGCTCGGTACATTGCGGACGACCGGTTTTTTGTTCGCCATCATTCTTGGTGCGTTCATCCTCAACTATATCCTTATACTGACACGAGTTCCGAATTTGTTGGCAGAGTTCCTGCTGACAGCCGATTTATCCGCTACCATGATTTTTGTATTGATCATCTGCCTGTTCATCCTTCTGGGCGCAATTATGGATTCGTTGGCGATGATGGTGGTGACGATTCCGATTTTGATGCCGATCCTCGAAATCCTGAATTTCGACTTGATCTGGTTTGGCGTCATGATTGTCCTGGTCGTGGAAATCGCTTTGATTTCACCACCGATCGGCATGAACGTCTTTGTGCTGAAAGGGGTTACCAAGGATCTGGAAATCGTCGATATCTTCAAAGGGGCGACGATATTCATCGTCCCGATTCTGGCAGTGGTGATCCTGTTATATATTTTCCCGGATATCGCCTTGTTCCTGCCAAATACAATGGATTAACAACTAACCAATAGAATGGAGAAGATTTTAATGAACTTGACTGGAAGCAAAAACTTATATGAAAAAAAGAATTTCGCCCGCCTGCCTGAATTCGGCAAACTGGCACCGGAAGCGTTTAAAGCTTTTGTACAATTTGACACAGCGGCCTTGCAGGAAAACGAGCTGTCTGCGAAACTGAAAGAATTGATTGCTGTGGCAGTCGCACATGTGACAGGTTGCCCTTACTGCATCGACCTCCATGTCAAAAACGCGAAAAACCTTCATATGTCCAAAGAAGAAATGGCGGAAACAATTTTGGTCGCGACAGCTTTAAAAGCGGGTTCTGCGATGGCACACGGCGTCAACGCGCTGAATGCCTATGATGAAAATCCGGATGAAGAACTGTATAAAGAAGTATACTTCAGCCGCTTAGCGGAATTCTCAAAATTGAACGGTGATGCGTTCAGTGCATTTGTCAATTTCGATACAGCTTCCCTGAAAGCGGGCTTATTGACTGCCAAAGAAAAAGAATTGATTGCTGTGGCAGTCGCCCATACAACCGGTTGTCCTTACTGCATTTCACTGCACGTAAAAGGCGCTAAGAAACAAGGAGCAACGAAAGAAGAAGTGGCAGAATCCATTTTTGTCGCCACCGCATTGAAAGCCGGATCGGCATTGGCCCACGGTGTAAATGCATTAAATGCTTACGACGAAGAGTAACATCCCGGGCTGATGCATATGCTGGACCAGAAATCCCAATTGGAAGACACGTCAACGTGTCACTAGTTGGGATTTTTTATATGATGGGAAGTACGGGCTAGTCAAATAGAATCAGAAACCATATAATATAGAGAAATCAATTAGGCGCTTCATATAGAAGAAACCTGAAGGGACGAGTGTTTTGAAAGCTAAGTACATACCGGTGATCTTCTGGGCGCTGTGCATCCTGCTGGCCACCAACAACTATAATTTTCAGTCGCTGCTGTTCGCTCAGGAAATCGGCTTCCATATTCGCCTGTTCCCGAATCTGTCGGATTTGTTCATCACAAGCGATATCCATTTGGAAAGCGGGACCTATGTGTTCCAAAAAATCGGCCATGCCCTATCCTTCGGCATCCTGTTCCTGTTGTTGGCGAAGACCCTTGGGGACAACCGGAAAGCAATCGTTCTGGCCAGCTTGTTTGCCTTCTTCACGGAATTCCTGCAGCTGTTTTTTGAAAGAAGCGGAAGGTTGAGCGATGTCCTGATCGATGTCGGGGGCATTTACCTGGCTTACCGCTTGAGCGCCTATGTGAAATCACAGGGAGGCATAAGTCCGGCTTTCTGGAACACGGTACAGAAGATTGCCGGGGCATTTGCGGACGAAAAGCCGCGCTGATTGGCAGGAAATAAAATCACCGCCTCTTCGATGGTTGAAGGGGCGGTGATTTTTTACAGTTTATTTTAGTTTGGACTGACTAAGATCTTCGCTTGGCTCTTATCGACTGTCAAAAGTTCCAAGCCGTCTTTGACCAGATCATTCAGCTTGATTTGCTTGGTGATGACTTTTTTGACGTCGAGCTTGCCTTCAGAAATGGCTTTGATGACAGGAGGGAAGTCGTTGGCATAGGCAAGTGTGAATTCGATTTTTGCTTCTTTGAACAACAAGGCGTTCGGATCGAAAGTCAGTTCCTGCGAAAAGCCGGCCACGACCAGCAGCGTCCCTTTCCTTTTCAATGCGGACAGGGCTGTTGAGAAGGTCGGCTGTGCACCTGCAGCTTCAAATGCTACTTGGACACCATTGCCGGTAATTTCCATAATTTTTTCGGCGGCGTCTTTATCTTTCGGATTGATGGTATAGGTGGCACCAAGCTCCTTAGCTTTATCCAGACGCTCCTGGGATATGTCGACGACAAAGGTTTCAGCAGCACCAGCCGCCTGTGCACAAAGCAGCAGCAACAGGCCGATTGGTCCAGCTCCGAAAATCGCCGTGGAATCACCGAACTTCAACCCGCTTTTCAGGACGGCATGGTAAGCGACTGCAGTCGGCTCCACCAACGCCCCTTCTTCAAGAGACACGTTGTCCGGGAGTTTGTGGAAATACTTCGAGTCGGCAACGGCATACTCCGCAAACCCGCCATCTGAAGCCAGTCCCAAAAAACCGACATTCGACACTTCACAAAGGTTGTAATCGCCTTTGCGGCAAAACTCACAGCTGCCGCAGTACAATACCGGCTCGATCGCGACCCGGTCGCCGACCGCAACATTCGTCACGCCTTCTCCAATTTCTTCGACCGTCCCTGCAAATTCATGGCCGAGCACCAAAGGTACCTGGCGCCCTGAAATCGCATGTTTTTCATAGGCGATGCCCAATCCGTGATGATAGGCATGCAGGTCGCTTCCGCAAATTCCGGTCCACGCCACTTTTACTTTCACTTTCCCTTCGGTCACTTCCGCCACTTTGAAATCTTCAATCCGCACGTCTTTCTCTCCGTAAATGACTGCTGCTTTCATTTCCCGACACGTCCTTTCTGGATTTGCATTGCTTGTGTTCTGCCTCTCCAACTACCTGCTTTTTGTCCAAGTTGAATAGATGATCTTTAACTCCGCCGAGAGCAGAGTGTCAGGGAATTCAACTCACAAAATCATATAACTTAGGAGGGCATACGCTCTCATTGTATTTATAATTGAATATTCAGTCAAATAAAGTTTTTTTTATGTACTAAAGGATAGCGATCTCCACTGGGACTTGCTCCATCTGATGATTTCTGGATAGTGAAGAAATAGGTTGTATCACAGTCCCGATTTCTTCATAATTAGATAGGAATATAGTCATGAACCAATGAAATCGAGGAGTGGCAGGGAAATGAAAAAAAGGATAAAGGCGTCAGGAATTATTTTGGGAGTAGGAGCACTGCTCATGGCAGCGGGTTATTATTTCATCGTGCAGAATTCCTCAGGGGCAGGGGAAATCTCGGAAGTGGCCGATAAAATCGAGGAACGCGAAGGACAAGAAGTGGAGGCCGAAAAGCCTGAAACTGGAGAAGACGAAGCTGATATGAAGGAAGTCAGGCTGCAAATCAATCTGCATCAGATGACGCACCAGAAAATCATCGCTGACAAGAAGAAAGGCGCCATCGAGATGACGCCTGACAATATCGATGACCTCCTGACAATCGTCGAGGCCAACAAGGACCATTACGAGCACAGTGATTTTTACGAAACGACTTTAACCGCGTGGAAACAAGGCGACTTCTCCAATGCAGTCCATGTCCACAACACCATTTGGGATTGGCACGGGGGCACTGTCGGAAGAGCCACTGGCTTGATGACCGCTGAGCAGGAGCGGGCTTTTGTGGAAAAGCATTATAGGTGAGTAAGAGTTGTCAAAGTCTGCGGAAAACGATTTGCAGGCAGTGTGAAAAAGAGGTTGAATCCCATTGAAAATGATGGAATTCAACCTCTTTTGAGTGGAAATCTGCTATTTGGTGCCTGGCACCCACACAATTCAATTCACCCTCTAGCCGACTTGTAATTATTGTACTCTGGCACCACGGAGCGGTCCACATACAGATGGAAGAACCATTCACCGGCTGAAATGACCAATGCAGCAACCAGAGCCGGCGTCACCATTTCAAAATTCTGTCCCGTCAACAGCCAGCCGATCAGCCAAATGACCAGAAACGCCGTGACGAAATCAACAAAAGTCGCTACGGTATTGCGCGTCGACTGATTTTCCGGACTGCCGGCGTTCAGGAAAATCATGATGTCGCCCATCGCATAGGACAACGCCGTCAGCGCCAGGCTGATCAGCAACGTATCAACGAACGGAACATCGAACATCCACGTGAGAACAAGTAAAAGGACAATGGCCACCATCACAAATTTGATTGCAAGTGCAAGAAGATGTCTCAACGGCTTTCCCTCCTCCAATAAATTCTAGTTATCAAGAATTTACCCGTTTTCACGGGGAGTATGCCAAAATGTGAAAATAACAGGGAAAGCCGCCTCTTCGGTTGGAAGAGGCGGCTTCTGATTTTATTACCGTACATTCATTTCATTCGGATGGGCGCCTTTGCGGCGGTCCTTGTTGAGCTCGTCGATTTCATTCATCTCGGATTCCGTCAAATCGAAATCGAAAACATTGAAGTTCTCCTCGATGCGTGACGGCGTCACCGATTTCGGAATCACAATCGTACCGTTCTGCAGATGCCAGCGCAGCACGACCTGAGCCGGGGATTTGCCTTTGGTATCGGCGATTTTCTGGATGTTCCCATCCTTCAACACGTCGCCGCCCTGGTCAAGCGGACTCCAAGCTTCTAGGAATATGTCATGCTTGGCGCAGAATTCCTTCAATTCATTTTGTGCAAGGTAGGGATGGCATTCGACCTGGTTCAGGACCGGGGGAATGTCGCATTCCGCAAGCAAACGCTCCAAATGCTCGACTTCGAAATTGCAGACGCCGATCGCTTTGACGCGGCCGTCTTTATACAATTGCTCCAACGCTTTATAGGTATCGATATAATTATCGAATTCCGGAGTCGGCCAGTGGATCAGGTACAGATCGACGTAATCGAGGCCAAGGCGCTCGAGGCTTTCCTCAAAAGCGCGCAAGGTATTGCCATAGCCCTGGTCGCTGTTCCACACCTTGGTCGTGATGAACAGCTCTTCACGCGGCACGGAAGTTTCCTTCAGCGCTTTGCCGACACCTTTTTCGTTTTGGTAGATCATTGCGGTATCAATCGATTTATAGCCCGTCTCGAGCGCTTTCGCCACAGCAGCCGTCGCCTGATCGTCTTCAACCTGCCAGACACCAAAGCCCAGCTGCGGCATTTTTATTCCGTTGTTCAGTGTAATAAAATCCATTATGCATTTCTCCTTTTGTGTTGTTCTGTTTAGAGTAAATGTTTACCCAGTACTTCGCAACTCTAAGCATTTAGTTGAAGGAATCTGTGGAAGGCCGTCGAAATAGGAGTAAGAGAGGAGATGAAAGCCATGAGTATGCAAAAAATTGTCGAAGCGGATTTGGTGCGCGACGAGTACGGCAACTATTACAAAGTGGTCGGCACCCATATGGAAGAGGACAAGCTGACAGGCATCGAAGTGTCGAACCTGTATTTCGAAAAATCCTTCGAGTCCGGCGTCGATAGCCTCGACGACACATATAAGGACAAGCCGTTTGGCGTCTACATCCAGGATCAGGTGAATGCCTATATCGAAGCCATCCAGAAAAACGACCGCCCGATCTACGGCATCCGCGACTTGATGGTCAACCGCATCAACGTATTCGCGGTCGACATCACCCAGCCGCATCCAAAACGCAATTCGTACTAGCAGGAACCAAGCCGATTCTGGAAATACGACCCGTTATCCCACAAATACGACTCAATCCGAACGAAATACGTTCCACTGTGCCTAAAATACGATCCGCAGCAGAAGAAATACGCTTCTTAAGCGGAAAGTGCAGGCCTGAACTTTCCTTGTTCTGGGCATTCAGGGCTTTTCAACGATGATTATTTCCACCGGCAGCGGGTAAAGTATAGCAACAACAGTTCAGGAGGGATCCATCATGACCAGAAACGATGAACACAAGCAAAATCCGGAACATAGCGGGGACCACGATGAGTCGACGCTCGATAAAGTCGTCAAGAAGACAAGCGAGATGTTAAGCGGCAGCGACGAAGGCTGGGAATCCGCCGGCAAAAACGACGTGCGTGAAACTGCAGGTGACGACTTCCAGAACGCACCCGACGAAGGTGCAGGGGATGTCCCGACTGATGACAGAATCATCCGCGATCCGGAAACCGGCGAAGAGACATTCGTGAAGAATGACAATAAAAAATGGTCGCGTTAAATGGCACACCTGGAAGCCCATTCCACTACTTGGAATGGGTTTTCTGCGTCTGATTGTGATAAACTTTTCTAAAGGAAATTAATAGAATATTAAATTTTTAATTGAAAAATATAGTTTATTTATTGGAAGGGGATGGATGAGGATGGTCACTAAAATAGAGCGGATTCAGCAGGAAGCATTAGTGCGGTATTTGGCATTCGAGGAGGAGCGCAGGGTGGCAAAACAGGCGGCGACTTCGAAGGAACGGATGATGACGCGGTCGAGCATCATCAACCATCATGACAATCTGGCGATGGAGCGCATCATCAATCAAAGTGATTTGTTTCCGATTGCGCATCTGCAGGCGGGTCTCGATGTCAGCAAAGCCGTTTGCCGCATCGCAATCCGCAGCCAATCAGGCCAGCTGCAGAGCTACGGCACCGGGTTTCTGGTGGCGCCGAACCTGCTGCTGACGAATAATCATGTGCTGGAAACGCCGGAAGCGGCGATGTACGCGGTGGCGGAGTTCAATTACGAGGATGATGTCCAGTTCATGCCGCTTGATATCATCAGCTTCCGCCTGGATCCGGAAGCGCTTTTCATCACCGACGAGGCGCTGGACTTTACGCTTGTGGCGGTGGAAGAAAACAATCAGCACGACATTCCGTTGACCGATTTCGGCTATTTACCGCTGTTGCCGAAGCCCGGGAAAATCCTCGAAGGCGAATACGTGACCATCATCCAACATCCGAATGGTGGTCCGAAAGCAATCACCATCCGTGAAAATGAAGTTAAGTTCATCTCTTCCGATTTTGTCCAGTACGTCAGCGATACGGAACCGGGTTCGTCTGGCTCGCCAGTCTTCAATGACCAATGGGTGGTCGTCGCCCTGCATCATGCGGGCGTTCCGGACCCGAAAGACAATCGTCTTTGGATTGCCAATGAAGGCATCCGGATCAGTTCGATCATCCATCATCTCAGTGAAGCGCGCAGTAGTTTGGAAGACGACCGTTCACGTAAACTGCTGGATCAATTGCTGGCCGTCGTCATGCCGGGTTCAGTAGCCGAGCCGATGGAAGTGGGGATTCTGGAAGAGGATTGGTACGCCGATGCTTCCGGCTACGACCCTGCATTTCTGGGCGCCGGGTTCGAAGTGCCATTGCCGGTTCTGGGAACTGCCTTAATGGACGACGCTGCACAGACGAGCGACGGCAAAACCGTTCTGGATTATACCCATTTTTCGATTGCCATGAGCAAGTCGCGCCGGCTTGCGTTCTACACGGCGGTCAATATCGACGGCAATCAGCTGGTCGATGTCAAGCGCGGCAACGACCGCTGGTATTTTGATCCGCGGATTGACGAAGCCTACCAGATCGGACCGGAATTTTATCAATCAAATGATATCGACCGCGGCCATTTGGTGCGCCGCCGTGATCCAAATTGGGGCATCGATGCGGTGAAGGCCAACGAGCATACTTTCCATTTCACCAATTGCTCGCCGCAGCATAAAAATTTCAACCAGAAAGCGTGGCTCGATCTGGAGGATTATGTATTGGATAACGCGCGCGAATCCGGCATGAAGATTTCGGTGTTCACAGGTCCAGTGTTCCGGGACGACGACACGAGTTACCGTGATGCGCAGATTCCGGACCAGTTCTGGAAAGTGGCGGTGATGGTGAAAGACGAAACTTCCCTGTCGGCTACCGCCTATCTGCAGACGCAGGAAGATTTGATTGTCGGGAATCTGGAATTCGTCTACGGGCAATTCGGGACGTATCAGGTGCCGATTTCACAGATTGAAAAACTGGCCGGTCTTGATTTCGGCAACCTTAGTGAGGCGGATCCGCTCGCAGAAGGACAAGTCGCGCGTGTCCAGCGAAAAGAGGATATCCGGCTATGAAGACGATTCTGGAACTGGAAGGAGTCACGCGGCGAAGAGACGACAAGTTGTTGTTGGAGGACGTCAATTGGCAGATCCGTAAAGGAGAGCACTGGGTGCTGTATGGCTTGAACGGTGCCGGCAAAACGTCGCTCCTGGATTTGATCAATGCGTATTTTTTCCCGACGGAAGGAAAAGTCACCGTGCTCGGCCTGGAGTTCGGCAAGACCTACCTGGCGGAAAAGCTGCGCAGCCAGATCGGCTTTGTGTCGGCGTCAGTCCAGCAGAAGTTGCCCACTTATGACAATGCCTATGAAGTGGTCCTGAGCGGAGCGTTCGCTTCACTCGGCCTGTATCAGGAAACGACCGAAGCGATCGACCGAAAAGGCGTCGAGATCCTTCGGGAACTGGGCTGCCTCGAGTACGCCAACCGGAATTACCATACCCTGTCGCAAGGCGAAAAGCAGCGCGTGCTGATCGGCCGTGCCTTGATGGCCGACCCGGAGCTGCTGATTCTGGATGAGCCGACGGCCGGACTCGATTTCATCGCCCGCGAAGAACTGCTCGAATTGATCGCCGCCATTGCCCAAAAGCCGGACGGTCCGACCATCATCTACGTCACCCATCATATAGAAGAAATCTTGCCGGAGTTCAATAAAACCCTGCTCTTGAAAGCGGGCCGCGTCTTCGCTTCCGGCGACACAGGCGAGCTGATCACCAGCGAGCATCTTTCTAATTTCTTCGACATGCCGGTAAACGTCGTCTGGAGCAACGGGCGTCCGCTGCTGTCGAAGGTTCGGAAAACAGTAGATGGCTAAGTGCGGGGACCCAAGCGAAAACCGCTTCGGTCCGAAAGTACGCAGCGGAAAGCGCAGGCTTGCGCTTTCCCGGGCTTGGGTATTTAAGGGGTTTTCGGGCTCCGGCCAGTAGTATGCTCCGGTTGGACAGTATTCAGGCTGAATGGACAGTATTTGCAGCCGGTTGGACTGTATATTGTCCAATTCGGATTGTATATCCAGTTAACTGGAAAAAAGTGGCGGCAACACGCCATATCTTCCCCTAAAATCCTGCCCGACAAGACACCTTCTTGCCGGACAGGGTTTTATTCTGCTGAAAATCGCCTTTAAACTATCTGAACAGTCTGTCTATTGTGATAAACTGGCGTTAGACAACTCAGATTCTCACACCTTACCAAACTATTCGAATGGGAGGAATTGCTATGGCAGAGGGAATTCACAGGATTTTAGAGGCACGGGGGATTCAGGTACCGGAGGCGCACCAGGAAATGCTGGCGCAGCAGATGCAGGCGGTGCAGCAATTGCGCAACACGGTGGACAATTCGCAGCTGAAGGATTTCGATATGGCGCTGACGCATGTACCGGGAGGTGAGCGGCCATGAATGAAGAATTAGCGGCACAATCGATCGGGGAACTGGCGCCGAAGCTGCGCGACAAGCAGGTGTCACCCGTTGAACTGACTGAAGCGGTGTTGGCGAATGTCGATGCCTACAACAGCGACGTCAATGCATTTATTCGCGTGCAGAAAGAACAGGCGCTGGAATCGGCGAGGCAGGCGGAGCAGGAGATCCAAAGCGGCAATTACCGCGGCTTCCTGCACGGCATTCCGATGGCGCTGAAGGATATCTTGTATTTCAAAGATGAGCCGACGACGATGGGCTCGAAAATCCACGAAGGGTTTATTGCCGACTTTGACGCGACAGTCGTCTCGAAGCTGAAGCTGTCAGGCGTGACCTTCCACGGCAAGCTCAATATGCACGAGTATGCCTGGGGTGCGACGACCACCAATCCGCATTACGGCGCCTGTAAGAATCCGTGGGACCTGAGCAAGATTCCAGGCGGCTCGAGCGGCGGGTCGGGTGCAGCAGTGGCGGCGAACATGTCGATCGCTTCGCTCGGTACGGATACTGGAGGTTCGATCCGGATTCCGGCGTCGAGTTGCGGCATCATCGGCTTGAAGCCGACGCATGGCCGCATCAGCAAATACGGCTGTTTCCCCTTGTCGTGGAGCCTTGACCATATCGGCCCGATGACGAAAACCGTTTTTGACGCAGCGCTGCTTTTGGAAGTGCTCGGCGGCTACGACCCGAAAGATCCGACTTCCGTCGACCAACCGACGCAAAATTATTCCGGAGGGTTGAATGAAGACGTCAAAGACCTGGTCATCGGCATCGAGGAAAGCTATTTCTTCAAGAATGTCGATAACCGTGTCAATGAAGCTGTGCAGAATGCATTGCAGCAGTTGGAGAAGCTGGGTGCGCGGATTGAACCGGTCCGGATTCCGTCGCTTGCAATGGCCGAATTTGCGGAGCTCGTCACGATTACGACTGAAGCGAGCGCCATCCACCACGACAATTTGGTGAAGCAACCGGAGAAATTCGGCGAAGATGTCCGCTTTTTACTGGAGGTGGGCGAGTTGATGTCGGGCGTCGATTACGTGCAGGCTCAGCAGATCCGCCGCAAGCTGGATCTCGATTTTGCAGCGGCATTCGAAAAAGTGGACGTTCTCATTTCACCGACCTTGCCATTCCTGTCACCGCCGATCGGCGACAGCACCGTCGACATCAACGGCCAGGCGCTGAGCTTTTTGGACGAAGTCATCCGCTTTACCGGTCCCGGAAATCTCACCGGATTGCCCGCACTCAGTATCCCGTGCGGCGTCCGCGATGGATTGCCGGTCGGTTTGCAGATCATGGGTCCTGCGTTCCAGGAGGAAAAAGTCCTCAACGTCGCCTATGCGATCGAAAAGCTTGAGCTGATGAAAGGCCAGAAGCCAAGTTTGAAAGTCCTTGGCTAGGAGACGACGCGTTGCGCATGGAATATGATCCACTGCGCGCCAAATACGATCCATAAGGGCTGGAATGCGATTCACTACGAATAAAATACGTTCCGCAGCACAAAAAATACGATTCTGAAGCGGAAAGCGCAGGCTTGCGCTTTCCTGGGCTTGGGCATCCAAAGGGGTTTTGGGGCTCCGGCCGGTATTATGCTACGTTTGGACAGTATTCCAGCTGAACGGACAGTATTTGTTGTTGGTTTGGTCTTCTGTCAATAAAGTGGACAGTGAAATATCTTTCTTTTTCTCCAAGAAACGCTATCGCGCTTCGCTTGATCG
>NZ_CANMXD010000020.1:0-20836 GCF_947501725.1 uncultured Planococcus sp.
TGATATCGACTAGCAAGCTTCTCTCTTTGATTGAAGCAACACGCTCCCAAACGGGCTGGCCACGAAGACTCCTGTGGAATCAGCGATAGCTGAAGACCCCGCAGGAAAGGCATTGGCCGAAACTTGTGAGGTCAAGCCTTTGCGACGAAGCTAGCGCAGCGATGCAGGAGCATGGTGTTCAATACAGTCTGAAGCTGAGCCCTCGGAAAGCGAAGTGGCCGGACCGCTTGAGGATTATGCACCGCCATACATTTTGGTCAAACTTTGTCTACAGTCTGAGAGCTGCACCTTGCAGCTCTTTTTTTGTTGTAAAGTTTTACTTCTTCCTATTAGGGAATTTTCAAGTAAGAGCGATTTAGGAATTTGGAACGGCTGCAGTAAATGACAGACGAAGAGAGGAAGAGCCCCATGAAAAAACTTGGAATGATTGGCGGTACGGGACCTGAGTCAACTGTCGACTACTACCAATCCATCATCAACAAATTTCAGGAACAAACCGGTAGTCAGGAAACTTTGCCGGAACTGCTGATCTACAGCATCAATATGTATAAAATTTTCGACTTGCTTGAAACCGGACAGGAAGAAGAACTGGCGGAATATCTAGCGGCCGCCGTACTGAGCCTGGAACGGGCAGGAGCTGATTTTGCGGTCATTTCAGCGAATACGCCGCATATCGTCTTTGACCAGGTGCAGCAGAAAGTGAACATCCCGATGGTAAGCATCGTTGAAGAAACGTACCAGAAAGCCCGACAGCTGGAACTCCGGAAAATTGGTTTGCTCGGAACCCAGTTCACCATGGAAAATGATTTTTTCAAAGAACCATTCAAGATCAATGGAAAAGAGATTTTCGTGCCGAATGAACGGGAACAACAATACATTCATGAAAAAATCGTCAAGGAACTGGAGCAGGGAATCGTCAATGAGGAAACGAAAAAAGAGTTTCTGGCGATTGTTGAACGGATGATCGAACAACATGAAATCGAAGGGCTGATTCTTGGATGCACGGAGTTTCCGATGATTTTCAAGCCAGAGGATCTGTCTATCCCGCAATTGAACACAGTGGAAGTCCATGTTGCTAAGATTGTCGAAATGATGACGACAGGCTGAACAGGTCAGTGGGAGAATAGGTTTTCCTTCCAGGTAGAGATTTTTTTTCGCTTGTTTAATAGCAGAACCAAAAAAGTTACAGAAATCCTGTAATCCCTTTCTTTATGATAAAATCAGTTTTCTGGCGTATGCCGCCGTATTCGGGGTCCTCTGGTTTGTTGAGCCAGTCGGCCATGCAAAAGCCATTATGGGGAGCGAGCGGCATCGCCTTGGCTTTGGCTGTCAACCTTGGTCCCGTGCCGACTTCACTGAAAGCTTTCTGCTGTATATTCGGATTGGTGATCATCTGCCTGCTTCTGGAAAAACTGAAAAAGACGAAAGCATAAGCCTTAAGAGTAAAAATTAGGAGGAATGCAAAATGGTACAGCAAAACCAGTCATCTCATCTCAAGCAACAACTTTTGAATCGGCTCGATAGCCGGAAGGAGGAAATGATCCAGATCCGCCGCCATCTTCACCAGCATCCGGAGCTGTCATTCAAAGAAGAAAAAACTGCGCAGTACATAGCTGATTTCTATCAAGGGAAAGATGTCGAAGTGCAGACAAATGTCGGAAACGGTTTCGGCATCATCGTCACCATCAAAGGCGGCAAGCCCGGCAAGACCATTGGCCTGCGCGCCGATTTTGACGCGCTGCCGATTCACGAGGAAGTGGATGTTCCGTTCAAGTCCCAGAACGCGGGAGTCATGCACGCCTGCGGCCATGATGGCCATACAGCTTATATGTTGGTGTTGGCAGACTGCCTGATCCAATTGAAAGAAGAACTGTCAGGCACCATAAAAATCATTCACCAGCATGCAGAAGAAACACCACCGGGCGGAGCGAAAAGCATCGTGGAATCCGGTGTGCTCGATGACCTGGATGCGGTTTTCGGCACCCATCTGTTCCCAACCGATCCAGCCGGGACCATCGGCTACCGAAGCGGCTATGCCATGGCGGGCAGAACGTACTTCAAGCTGAAAATTCAGGGACGCGGCGGCCATGGCTCGTCTCCACAGAATGCCAATGACCCGATTGTCGCGGGGGCTCATTTCATCACCGCCGTACAGACAGTGGTCAGCCGTCGCCTCAATCCATTTGAAATGGGCGTAGTGACGATCGGCTCCTTTGATGGCAAGGGTTCATTCAATATCATCAAAGACAGCATTGAAATCGAAGGCGATGTCCGTTACATGAACGACAAGACGCAGCAGCTGATCGACCGGGAAATCCATCGTATTGTCAGCGGCATTGAACTACAGTTTGATGTGAAATGCGATTTGGTCTACACTGCCGATTACCCGCCGCTGAAAAACGATGAGGCCGTAACGGAAGAGGTCGTAGCCATCCTGAAAAAAGCCGACGATCCCGATATCAAGGAAGTGGTCGAATACCCGGTATTTTCCGGTTCGGAAGACTTCGCTTATTACTTGGAAAAAACACCAGGGCTGTTTTTCAACATCGGCTGCAAACCGAAAGGGCAGTCGGAAGTCTTTTTTAACCATCATCCGAAATTCGATATCGATGAAGATGCCTTGCTGGTTGCCGCTAAAGCGGTCGCATATGTAGTTTGTGATTATGGCCAGCAGAGCTAAGTTTGGAGTAGAACCGTTCCCCCTAAAGGAGCGGTTCTTTTTTTCTTCATTTTTTTAACGCAGACTTTTAAAATCTGCGAGATGGAAAATAAACGCGGGATAAAGTAAGATAAAACCACAAGCAAAACCCTTGCCTTTAAAGGAGGTGGTATCAGATGACAATCGCTGTTCAATTGTCAGCGTCAGAAAAAACTCATGCAAAGCCTGGTAGTTGGAGAGGCGATACTTTGCATGGGGTACACGCAAGAACAAATCGCTCCCGCCAAACAGCGCAGTCCATCGTGCCAGGCTTCCTTCCTTATACATCCATCCGAAAAAACATAAGGAGTGGTCTCACATGATCCATGTAAAAGAAACGAACCAGAACAGTGGCAGCACAGCGGACAACCCAAAAGCGTTTATCCGGAATGACCAATACAATTTCATCAAGGACCAGACAAGAATCCTGGTGGCGGGACAAGCCAGCGCAAATGATGCTGAGGTATTGAATGTACTCAGGCATCTCGCACACGAAAAAGTCTATAAATTATTTCCTTCACTTACCGAAGAGCAGAAGAGGATCCTCAACCCATTGGTACAGGTGAAGGAACTTGGCGATGCAGAAGCATTTCTGGGGCAACTTCAGCCGTACGTCATTCCATTCAAAGCAGTTACTGACCAAGGATTAAAGAAGTTATTCCCTAAAGCAAAAAAGTTCAAAGGTCCAAAATTCGAGACCATCAACTTCGGCAGAACTTCCTATTTGGCGTGGACGGAAAGTTCCAATCTCATGTATTTGGTGGCGGATGAAAACAATCGGTTGATCGGTGTCCAAGGCAGCTTTACACGCAGTGCGAAGCAAGGCATCTGCACTATTTGCAACCGCCACAGCGAAGTCGGCATGTTCATCGCTAAAACAAAAAGCTCCGGGCAGGATCAGTTCATCAAGCGGGGAAATTACATTTGCCAGGATTCCGCTGCCTGCAATGAGCATGTCAAAACCCTGGATCGTCTGAATGAGTTTATCGGACAGTTCCAGAAATAGCAAAGCACATAAGAACCGCTTCCGGAAGTCATGTTAATGACTTCCGGAAGCGGTTCTTTTTCTATCGGAAAAGCTAATGAGATCACTCGTTTGTTTTATGCCTTCTATTATAGCCTTCATTTTCCGATCGAATAAAGAAAAGGCATGGTTTAAATAATTAGAATTTTCTTTTAATTAAGTATTGATTTATAGTGAAAGCGCTTTTATAATGATGGTAATATCAAATGTCACGACACTGAACAAATGTAAAAAAGGGAGGCGGAAATCCATGTGGGGATGGTTCATCGTTTTGTTTGCTGCAGTCTGGCTGCTTCAACTTTGGATGGCCAAAGCGCAGTTGAAGAATTATCATGGCACGATCAGGGAGTTGAGCAGAAGGCCTTCAGGATATCTGGGTGTAGGGATTCAAAAACAGAAACTGGGAATAGGGGCGGTAGCAATTTTGGTGACTGATGAAGCCGGAACCGTGGTAGAAAGCCGGTTGATGCATGGCGTTACAGTGTTCAGCCGTTTTGAACCATTCACGAAGTACATTGGCATGCCGTTGGGAACTGTGTTGGAAGGCCTTAACGGGGAACCGATGGATCTGGCCTTTAAAATGGCAATTGAAAAGATAGAGGCGCAGATGAATGAAAAGACAAATCTAGCGGTATAAGGAGGAAGAATAATGGACTTTTTAGTTAGATTGGCAGAAGGGTTTATTGGCATGTTCCAAGCAGGCGGCGATGTTTTTGTCGGCTTGGTAACCGGCATCATTCCGTTGCTTGTTGTTCTGATCACAGCCGTAAATGCATTTATCCGTTTGGTGGGGGAAGAGCGCATCAACAACCTAGCGCGCAGAAGCACGAAGAATATCATTTTGCGCTATTCGCTGTTTCCTGTCTTAGCGGTTTTCTTCCTGACCAACCCGATGGCCTATACCTTCGGGAAATTTCTGCCGGAAAAACAAAAACCGGCATTCTATGATTCAGCAGTATCTTTTGTGCATCCGATTACAGGCTTGTTCCCACATGCCAATCCTGCTGAGTTGTTTGTGTATCTGGGAATTTCCGCAGGAATCACCCAATTGGGCTTTTCGCTTGGGCCATTGGCGATCCGCTTCTTTATCGTAGGGGTGATCGTCATTCTGATCCGGGGCATCGTCACAGAAATCATCACGGTACGTATGATGAAATCACGAGGCATGGAAGTCTAACTAACCGAGTGGTCTAAAAAAGGGAGGCAAAGAAAATGAGCAGCATTCAGACGCCATTGAATTTTAAGCCGGTGACAGTAACGAAAGGCAGAGGCGGTTGGGGCGGTCCGTTGACCATTCGGCCAAATGAAGAAAAGCGCTATATTGTGTCGGTAACAGGCGGTGGCATTCATCCCGTAGCAGAAGAAATTGCGAAACTGACCGGTGCCGAAGCGGTAGATGGATTTAAAGGTTCGTACGATAAAGAAACCATGGCCTGCGTCATCATCGATTGCGGCGGAACGGCCCGCTGCGGCGTTTACCCGAAGATGAACATTCTGACGGTCAATGTCAACGCGACCTCACCATCGGGACCATTGATGAAATTCATCAATGAAGAGAATTTCGTGTCTGGAGTGAAACTTGAAAACATCAGTGCAGTAGCGGCTCCATACGAAGACCAGGACGCTGTAGAGGACGCGGTCGAAAAAGTGGAGAGTCCGGCAGCTCGCCAAAAAACGCCGCAGGAGATAAAAGAAGAAGCGAAACAAAAAGCAGCCGGCTATAAGCAGAAGCCTGAAAAAATGAATATCATCGAGAGAATCGGCCGCGGAGCCGGTAAAGTGGTCGGGATCTTCTATCAAGCCGGCCGGGAAACCATCGATCAGGTGCTGAAGAACATTTTGCCGTTCATGGCTTTTGTCAGTATGCTGATCGGGATTATTACTTTTACGGGAATCGGTGACTTGATCGCCAACTTCGTTTCGCCATTAGCAGGAAATATTGGCGGCTTGCTGATCCTGTCAGTTATTTGTGCATTGCCGATCCTGTCGCCATTGCTTGGACCGGGTGCAGTTATTGCCCAAGTAGTCGGGGTTTTGGTCGGTGTGGAAATCGGACGCGGGAACATCCCGCCGGAATTGGCGCTGCCTGCCCTGTTTGCCATCAATCCACAGGTTGGGGCGGATTTCGTGCCGGTTGGCCTGACATTGGGAGAAGCGGAGCCGGAAACCATCGAAGTCGGGGTTCCAGCGGTCTTGCTGTCACGTGTTATCACCGGACCGCTCGCGGTTGTCATTGCATACTTGTTCAGTTTCGGTCTGTACAGCTAGAAAATAAGGAGGTAATAAGGTGGAGGATATCATGACAAAAAAATACGAGGCGAAAATAACGGAAATCGGTGAAGAAGTGGAAATCTTTTTAGATGAAAATATGCTGGTCATTTTCAATGACACAGTTCCTGAATCATTGAGGTCGATCGGCGTGATCCATGAACGGGCGGACCTTCTCGAGAAAGTCGAGTCCGGCGATGTGTTGGAGATCAACGGACAGCGGTATGAGATTTTATTTGTCGGAAGCAAGGTGAATGACACACTCGAAGAAATCGGCCATTGCACCATCGCCTTCAACGGTGAAACAGACGCCAGCTTGCCTGGAACGATGTGTGTGGAAGATAAGGCGCTGCCTGAATTGGAAATCGGCGCCACGATCCGGATTGTAAAGCGTTAAAAAGAGGAGGTTAGTTCATGCTTGGGATAAATAGAAAACTTGAAGAACTTGAGCGCAATGGTGAAATAATCAAAGTCGGTGTAGTGGGAGCCGGCCAGATGGGAAGGGGAATGATCTCGCAGATTGAAAGCATGGCGGGCATGCGTGTCGTTGCCACTGCGGATATTCAAATCGCCAATGTCACCAACGCATATGTGAAATCAGGGGTTTCAGCAGATGATGTCGTCGAAACCAATAGCGTCCAGCAAGCGGCAGCGGCCGTCAAGGAAGGCAAGGTCGTAGCGACAACAGATGCCCAACTGGTCACCTCATTGCCGGAAGTCGATGTCGTCGTGGATGCCACGGGAGTACCGGACATCGGAGCGAAGATTGCCTGGGACGCCATCCTCAACCGTAAGCATATCGTCATGCTGAACGTGGAGGCTGACGTTACGGTAGGGGTTGTTTTGAAGAAAATGGCCGATGCCAGCGGCGTGGTCTACACGGGTTCTGCGGGTGATGAGCCGGGAGCTATTATGGAATTATTCGATTTCGCCGATGCACTGGGCTTTGAAGTGGTAGCGCTTGGAAAAGGCAAGAATAATCCGTTGAACCTGAATGCAAATCCTGATACTGCAGCGGAAGAGGCTGCCCGAAAAGGAGCCAGCCCGAAAATGCTCGCTTCTTTCCAGGATGGCACAAAAACCATGGTCGAAATGACAGCAGTGGCAAATGCCACAGGCTTTTTACCTGATAAACCAGGCATGCATGGCTTTGTCAGCGACGTGAAAGGCTTGCCTGAAATCTTCAAATTGAAGGAAGACGGCGGAGAAGTCAGCAATAAGCGGATTGTTGAATACATCAACGGCATTGCACCCGGCGTATTCGCCATCATCGCTTCTGAAAAAGAAGAAGTGAATCACGAGCTGAAGTATTTGAGTATGGGGGATGGGCCGAATTATGTGCTTTATCGTCCGTATCATCTGACCAGCCTGGAAACACCGATTTCGATTGCGCGTGCTTATATCTACAATGAAGCGACGATAGCGCCTTGGCACGGGCTCCAAGCCGAAACGGTGACCGTAGCGAAAATCGATCTGGCAGCAGGTGATTTCCTGGACAGCATCGGAGGATTCACAGTATACGGCCATATCCTCACAGCGCAGGAAGCACGGGATAAAAATGCATTGCCGCTGGGATTGGTTGATAAGAACGTCCGCTTAAAGCGGGATATCAAAAAAGGCGAAATCATCAGCTATGACGATGTCGAACAAACTAAAGATTCGACGATTTGGCGTCTGCGCCGCATGCAGGATGACACGTTTAAAGCGGAAGCTGAAAGAGAGATTTCGGTAAAAGCCTAGCCCGTCCAATCTCATGTAGAGGAAAAACCCAATCAACTGAATGAGAAGGTGTCCAAACATGGAAATCAAAACTATGGAAGCGGCTTTATTCTGCAACCATTGCAAAGAAGAAGTGAATCATGAAATCACGTATATCAACGATGATATAAAAAGCATCCGATGTGAGCAATGCAACAAGACCAAGAAGCTCAAAGTGGACGTCAATAAGAAGTTCTATAAAGAAGTCTATGACCGGATTTCCTCGAAGCCGACACGGATCACGCAGGAATACAAAGACGACTTGAGCCACCTGCTGCTTTCCCTTCCTGTGCGGACGGTCAGCAAGCCGTATCGTCTGCTGAAGGACGTCAATGCTTCCCGGAAAATAATCAAGCAGTACAAGCAGAAAAAAAGCAGAGTTAAATAATGTTGCTGTCCAAGGGCCAGACTTCTCCATAACCATTCGAGAGGGGTGGCCCTTTCGATTAACTTGACTAAATAATCAAAAAATATTATATTTTACATATGTCACGTATATGAACATATGTAAAAGGAGGAAGACACATGACACAGAAACTGAAATTGCCGCCGCAAATTAAAGAAACGGAATTAAGGGATTTGTACAAGCAGATGTGGCTGATCCGTTTTTTTGAAGAAAAAGTGGACGAGTTTTTCGCAAAAGGGATGATTCATGGAACTACACATTTGAGTGTCGGACAAGAAGCTTCTGCCGTCGGTTCCATCGCTGTTCTGGAAGAGCAGGACAAGATCACCAGTACGCACCGCGGCCATGGGCATTGTATCGCCAAAGGGGCAACCGTAAATGGTATGATGGCTGAACTTTTCGGGCGGACAACGGGTTACTGCAAAGGCAAAGGCGGATCGATGCATATTGCAGACGTCGACAAAGGAAATCTCGGAGCCAACGGCATTGTAGGAGGCGGCTTTGCGATTGCTGCAGGAGCTGCACTGACTTCACAGATGAAAAATGCCGGCTATGTCGTCCTGTGCTTCTTCGGGGACGGTGCCTCGAATGAAGGCAGTTTCCACGAAGCAATCAACCTGGCGTCCATCTGGAAATTGCCGGTAGTCTTCATTTGCGAAAACAATCAATACGGCATGTCGGGGCCGGTGCGGGAAATGATCAACATCGAAGATATTGCCGCACGTGCGGCAAGCTACGGAATTCCAGGGAAAGTGGTCGATGGCAACGATGTGTTCGATGTCATGAATGGAGTCAGCGAAGCTGTAGAGCGGGCGCGAAACGGAGAAGGGCCCTCCATTATCGAAGCGAAAACATACCGTTCCAAAGGACATTCGAAGAGCGATGCCAAAAAGTACCGGACACGTGAGGAAGAAAAAGAATGGCTGCTTCGGGATCCCATCAAGCTGATGGCCGAAGTACTGATCGAGCAAGGGATTTTCACGCAACAGGAAGCCGATCAAACTAAAGCTGAAGCCAAAAAGGAAATCGAAGAATCAGTTGAATTCGCAAAAAACAGTCCAGAGCCGACTTTGGATGCTCTGATGGAAGACATTTACGCATAAGGCGGAGTAAAGGAGAATCGACGCATGAGAGAGCTGACCTATTTAGAAGCAGTAAGAGAAGCCATGAGCCAGGAAATGCGTGACAACGAAGATGTCTTTATATTAGGGGAAGACATCGGCGTCTATGGCGGCGCATTCGGTGTCACCCGTGGAATGATAGAAGAGTTTGGTCCGGAACGGATCCGCAATACGCCTATTTCAGAAGCGGCCATCTCGGGAACAGCAGTTGGAGCGGCGCTGACGGGTATGCGGCCGATCCTGGAGCTGCAGTTTTCCGATTTCATGACCATCGCAATGGACAACATGGTCAACCAGGCAGCAAAGATCCGTTATATGTACGGAGGGAAAGGAAAAGTGCCCATGGTGCTCCGGACGCCAGCCGGCTCTGGTACGGGGGCTGCAGCGCAGCATTCGCAAAGTCTGGAAGCCTGGATGGCCCATATACCTGGGCTGAAAGTGGTCCAGCCTTCAACAGCTTACGACGCCAAAGGATTACTGAAGGCGGCGATCGATGATGACAACCCGGTCATCTTCTATGAACATAAACTTTGCTACCGGACGAAATCCGATGTTCCCGAAGAGCTCTATTCGATTCCGCTGGGCAAAGCCGATATCAAGAAACAAGGAACGGATGTGACGATCGTCGCGACAGCGATCATGGTCCATCGAGCGTTGGAGGCCGCTGAGGAACTTGAAAAAGAAGGCATCCACGTCGAGGTGATTGACCCGCGGACGCTCGTGCCGCTCGACATCGATACCATTGTCCAGTCCGTCCAAAAGACTGGTCGTCTGGTCGTGGTCCATGAAGCGGTGAAGCGCGGTGGATTCGGCGGCGAAATTGCCAGCCTGATCGCAGAAAGTGAAGCCTTCGATTATCTGGATGCGCCCATCAAGCGGCTTGGCGGAAAAGCGGTTCCGATTCCTTATAATCCGGAGCTGGAAAAAGCGGCGGTTCCAGGAGTGGCTGATATCGTCACAGCTGTCAAAGAAACGCTAAACCGCCTGTAGGGAGGAAAAACAGATGGCCAAAGAAATTTTCATGCCGAAACTGAGCAGTACCATGGAAGTCGGCACCTTGCTTCAATGGTTCAAAGAAGAAGGAGATTCGGTCGAAGTCGGAGAACCGTTATTTGAAATCATGACCGATAAAATCAATATAGAAGTCGAGTCCTATGAGGAAGGCACCTTGCTGAAACGCTATTTTGAAGAAGACGATGAAGTGCCGATCAACCATGTTGTCGGCTATATCGGTGAAGCAGGGGAAGAAGTTCCCGAATCGCCACCGGGAGAGTCCGGCGTAAGCGGCAAACCCGTCGCTAAGGAAGCACCCCAACAACAGGAACAAGCCGAATCGAAGGAGCAGCCCTCTGAACAGCCGGAAAAAGTCCGGGCAACTCCGGCTGCCAGAAGAGTCGCCCGGGAAAGGGAAGTCAGCCTCACAGAAGTCGAAGGCTCAGGTCCGAAAGGGCGGATTCACCAGGCGGATGTTGAAGGATTTGCCACGGCTTCCGCCGCCACCGCTTCCAGCAGTGCTACGCCGCTTGCTGAAAAAGTAGCGAAAGCGGAAGGTGTGGAATTACAGGAAGTCAGCGGCAGCGGTCCGCGAGGCAGGATTTACCGGGCAGACGTAGAGCAAGCCAAGCAACCGGCGGCTTCTCAAGCGGCACCGGCTAAACGGGTGAAAATGGCAGGAATCCGGAAAGCCGTAGCAGACCGGATGCTCCACAGCAAAACGACCGCACCGCATGTCACCCTCAATAGTGAGATCGATATGGCTGAAGTGGTGGCGATGCGCAAGCAATTGCTGGGCCCGATCGAAAAACAGACCGGTTACCGGATCAGTTATACCGAAATTATCTTAAAAGCGACTGCCCATGCGTTGAAGCGGCATCCGAACATCAATGTTTCATTGGAAGGCAATGAAATTGTCCATCATGAAGCCATTAATGTCGGATTGGCGGTGGCACTCCAAGATGGACTGGTGGTGCCGGTCATCAAAGACGCCGACCAGAAAGGCTTGGCTGAACTTACAATAGCCTGCAAAACAGCCGGACAGGCAGCCAAAGACAGCAAATTGAAGCCGGACGAAATGTCAGGAGGCACCTTCACCATAAGCAACCTCGGAATGTATGCAGTCGATACATTCAACCCGGTCATCAATCAGCCGGAATCGGCGATTCTTGGCATCGGTCGAATCAATGAAAAGCCCGTTGGCCTGAATGGCCAGATTGTGCTTCGCCCTATGATGGGAGTTGGGCTGTCATTTGACCACCGTGTCATCGATGGAGCACCGGCGGCTGCATTTCTAACCGATTTGAAGGCAGTGCTTGAAAATCCATTTGAATTATTAATGTAAGGGGTAGATCCTATTGAAGACTTATGAAGTGGCGGTGGTCGGCGGCGGACCAGCTGGATATGTGGCGGCCATCAGAGCCGCCAAGCTTGGCAGGACAGTGGCCTTGGTGGAAGCGCGTGAACTTGGCGGAACATGCCTCAACCGTGGCTGTATTCCTTCCAAGACTTTGCTGCGGCACGCCGAAGTCATCGAAAGCATCGAGAAAGCCAAAAGCTGGGGCATTGAAACAGGACCGGTCACCGTATCCTTATCCAAAATGATGGAACGCAAAGATGAAGTCATTCAAAAACTTCGGACCGGTATTGCCTATTTAATGAAACAAGGAAAAATCGATGTCTTGAATGGCTACGGAGAAGTGCAGGCGGATGGCGTCATTCAAGTCGACCTAAATGGGAATCAGGAAACGATCAAAGCTGATAAAATCATTTTAGCCACTGGGTCGAAACCGATTGTCCCGCCTATTCCAGGTCTGGAGAGAGGAAATTTCCATACCAGCGATACGATTTTTGACATCACGGAAATTCCGGCCTCTCTGGTCATTGTTGGAGGCGGCATCATCGGTGTGGAATTTGCCTGCATCTTCGCTGCCATCGGCGTGCCTGTCACGATCATTGAAATGAGCGGCAGTATTGTTCCGAGCGAAGATCCGCAAGCTGCAAAAGTTCTGGCAAAATCACTGAAGAAGAAAGGCATCACCATTTTAACGTCAACCAAAGTGACGGCAGTGGAGCAGGGAGACGAGGCTCGGCTGATTCATGTCGAGGATGAGAATGGGCACAAGGAAACCGTGCAGACAGACATGATTCTGCTGTCGGTCGGCAGGTCACCCAATACCTCGGCATTCAACTCCCTGGAGCTGGAGATGAACGGCCCTTTCGTGAAAGTGAATGAAAAGATGGCCACCAGCCTTCCGAATATATACGCAGCCGGCGATCTGGTCGGCAATTGGCAGCTTGCGCATGTAGCGAGTGCCGAAGGCTTGGTGGCTGCAGCTAATGCAGCAGGACAGGAAGAAACGATTGATTATCATGTGGTGCCGCGCTGCGTCTACACAAACCCTGAAATTGCCAGTGTCGGGATGACCGAAGAAGAAGCAGAACAAAAAGGCATCCCTTTCAAAGTGGTGAAAGTGGATCATGCCGGAAACGGCAAAGCATTGACATTGGATGAAAAAGAAGGCTTCACCAAATTGATTGCCGACACCACCTACGGAGAAATCCTGGGCGTTTCCATGGTCGGCCCCCATGTGACGGAAATGATTGCGGAACCGTCCGCCTATATGCGGTTGGAAGGCACAGTCGATGAGCTGGCTACCATGATCCATGCGCATCCGACAGTTTCCGAAAGCCTGTATGAAGCCGCTGCCTCTTGGTTGGGGAGGGGCGTGCATCACTAGAAAAGCGGAAGCGCCCGTTTAGAACCGACAGGCTTAAGGCGGTTTGCCGAAGCGGCGTTTTGTGCCGCACAGGCAAATTGACTTAAGACCCCGAGGTTCTGGGCGCTGGAGTCTGGACAACTAGAAAAGCGGAAGCGCCCAGCCAGAGTCTGGACAATAAAGAAAAGCACTAAAATACTCTACTTTCTTAAGCTGAAAAGCCGATTGGCCTGATGCACTAAGCATCAAGCCAATCGGCTTTTTTAGAACATATGTAACCTAGTTCAGTCCATTGGCTTTTTAGGTTGAAGCAACAAGTCTGCCGTAACGTCATCGATGATCAATACGTCCAGGTAACCGCCTTTTAAAGCGGCTCTAAGGCTTTCCACTTTATGGGCGCCTTCGACAATGCCGACGACCTGTGGGATGTTCTTGAACTCTTTCAGATCCAGGCCGATGACCAGGTCATTCAACGGATGCTTGATCTGGTTGCCGTCCGCGTCATAAAAGCGCGAACCGATATCTCCTGCAGCCCCAGCACTCTTCAATGAATCCAAATCTTCTGTAGTCAGATACTTCATATCGACCATAGTCGAGCCTTCGAATGGATTGCCAAGTCCGACAACCGCCATTTCCACATTGCGCCCTTCTTCCAGTACCATGGCGATATCCTCCGACTGGATCAGCCGCTCTTTCAATTCCACAGATTCCACCATGGCAGGTGCATACAGATAAGAACAATAAGAGTTCATCTTTTGAGCCAGCTGATAAGCGAGCAGATTTGAATGGATGTTTACAAATTTCCGGCCCATTCCCCCGACCAGCGGGACAATTTGGAGGTCGCGATGCTGTTCATACGGGTATTCCTGTACAAATTTAGATAAGGTGCTGCCCCATGATATACCCAGTGATTTAATGTCTTTGATATTTTTGGATACATAGGAAGCCGCCGCTTTTCCAAGGGCATGTTTAATCATGTCGGTGCCTAAATTGGCTGCAGGCACAACCAAAGCTTCTTTCAGGCCATACGCTTTTTCCAGCTGCTGCTCCAATTCCACTGTATGAGCATTCTCATCTTTGATGTAAATTTCCACTATGCCCATTTCCCTTGCCTTATTCAGCAGTTTTGAAATCACCGGTCGGGATACACCCATTTTGCTGGCGATTTGCGCCTGGGTCTGACCGTCGAAATAGTAGAGGTTAGCGACCTTTACGATCTGTCTGCGTTCTTCCCAATTCATCATCGTTGCACCTTCTTGTCAGAGTCCGATTTGCGGCTGTAAAGTCCAGCTTGTTAACCGCTTTCATGTCTCCATTATACGATTTCCCCCTTTCTTTGTACACCGTTGCAAAAGGTAAATGCTCCCAAAACCTTCGACCTTGGAATGTTTTTTATATTAATAATAGAATTTTCCGTCAATTAATAAGGTAAAATAAGAATAGGCATAAGCCGCACAAGTTTTGGGTTTATCGCAGAATTGAATGCGAGGGAGGAATGAATTAATTGCGTTTAGCGACAATCAAACAATCAGAAAAAGAAATGGTTGCCTTAGTACTGGCATCCGGAGTGGTGCCGTTTGAGCGGTTGAACGATACGTTTAACCAGCAATGGGCAACGAATCTATTGGAACTGATGGAATCGGATCAATTGAACGCGTTGAACCATTGGTTTCAAGATGAATTCCAGCAAAAGACAAAAGAGGAGTCCTTTAAGGAACTGATCATTCCGTTCGATCAGGTCAGCTACGCACCGCTTTATCGCCATCCGCGAAAAATTTGGGGAATCGGTTTGAATTATGTGGAGCACGCGGCCGACCTGCATGAAGTCTCACCCAACACCGAACCGGCAAGTTTTATGAAACCTGACACGACGATTATCGGTCCGGGGGATACCATTCAGGTGCCGTTGCAATCGGAGCGCACCACTGCCGAATCTGAACTTGGCATCATCATCGGCAAAGAATGCAGGGATGTTTCGGAAGAAGAGGCGCTCGGTGTCATAGCCGGCTATACGACAATTATCGATATGACAGCAGAGGATATCCTGCAGAAAAATCCACGTTATTTGACGCGGGCCAAAAGCTTCGATACATTTTTCAGTTTTGGTCCACAGCTGGTTACGCCGGACGAAGTGGAGGATGTACTCGAGCTGAAGGTGGCGACTGTCATCAACGGGGAAGTTCACCGGGAGAATACGGTTTCGAATATGACCTTTCAGCCGCAGTTTCTGATTTCATTCCATTCCAAGGTAATGACTTTGCTGCCAGGCGACATCATTTCGACCGGAACCCCGGGAGCCGTGGTGATCCGGCATGGGGATGTAGTGAGTTGCCGGATTGATGGGTTCGAACCGCTCGAGAACCCAGTGGAAGATTTGAAGCCGGGTAGGTAAGTTGTCTATCCGCAAAAAAAAAGACCGCTGCGCTCCCAACCTGAAATTGGAGTACAGCGGTCTTTGGCATGTAGCAGAGTCAAATCTTAAAAGGCATATTGGAATAAAGCGTAATAAAGTGGTCCCAGCAATACCAGCATCAACGCGCCGGAAATAATGGTCATGGATGCAGTGCCGGCTTCAGGGTCTTCCACAGTGACATGCGACTTGATGAAAAAGAAAAACAACAAATCCCATAAGACCACAGCCGCAAGAACCACTTGCCAGACAAAAGGCGTGAAAATCTGGTGATGGGTGACAAACCCGAACAGGCCTACCCAGGCAATGACTGTAAATGCCAGGTCGATCAGGAAAACAGGGCTTCGGTAGCCGCCATGAATGAAAAAACCAATCGTGGACGTGGCTAGAAGTGCAGCATATATGTACCAAAAAATTTGTATCATGAACTTATTCCTTCTTTCATAGGCATCTTACCCATTATAAGAGAAGGCGGCTGGAATTAAAATTTTTCCGCTTATGATTTTCAGACCGTAAAGGCAAGAATGAGGATGCATGTTCCGGCTCCCGGTTATAAACTGGAGATAACAGCGGGAAGCACAAAGCTGAAGATCCCGCAGCACTGGGATATAATGAAGCAAACAGATAGATAAATTAAATAAAGCATTTGCATAGGATTCGAGCGGAAGGAGACGGCATGATGGAAAAGGAAAATTTGTCTTTTGATGAGATGTGGGAAAAAGTCATGGCTTGTGATCGGAAATACGACGGTCTTTTTTACACAGCAGTCAAAACAACCAAAATTTACTGCAGGCCATCCTGCAGATCCCGGAAGCCCAAAAAGAGCAACGTCACATTTTATACGACCATGGTTGAAGCTGAATCGAATGGATTCCGGGCATGCAAAAGATGCCAACCCGAAACGGAATTTTCACCTGATGAAGAACTGACACGCAGAGTGATGGCTTACCTGACGGCCAACTACAGGGAAAGCATCAACCTGCCGTCCATTGCTGACCATGTCGGCATGAGCCCGTTTTACCTGGAGCGTGTATTCAAGCAGGAAACGTCTGAAACGCCGCGTTCCTGTCTGGAGAGGATTAGGGTCGACAAGGCAGCACACCTGTTGGAATACACTGATCTGTCCAATCTTGCTATATGTTTTGAAGCCGGTTTTCAAAGTCCATCCAATTTCTATAGAATATTCCGCAAGCTGAAGGGATACTCACCAACTGAATTTCGAAAGCAGAGCGAGGCGATGACTTCATGAAAAAAGTACACGATGAACTGTATACGGAAATTTCGACGCCTGCTGATTTTAATTTTGCTGAATGCCTTGTCCATCTGGGCCGGTCTTCGCAGGAAAATCTGTACCGCCTGGATGGAGGCAAAATCACCAAACTGCTGAAGCTCAATGGACAGCTTGTGCTGTTTCATATCAGACCGTCGACTGGAAATTTGCGCCTCGAATTTCCATTGGGCGCGCCATCTGTGCGGGAAAGAGAAATGGCTGCAGTCTTTGTAGTGGACTGGTTTGACTTGAAAACAGACCTGCGGGAATTTTTTGTGATGGCGGAAACGGATCCGGTTTTGAACAGCGTTGTTCAAAAATATTATGGGTTGCGGGTGATTGGCGTACCGGACTTGTTTGAAGCCCTGGTCTGGGCAGTTATGGGACAGCAAATCAATCTGACTTTCGCCTACAGTTTGAAGAAGAGGTTTGTCGAAAACTTCGGGGAATCCCTGACTTACGAAGGCGAACGTTATTGGACATTTCCAGAGGCTGAGACAATTGCCGCGCTGACTGTTGCGGACTTAAAAGCTTTGCAGCTGACGGGCAGAAAAGCGGAATACATTCTTGGCATTGCCACGGCGATGGCGAAAGGCGGATTGAATAAGGAAACGCTGCTCATGCAACCGGACATGGAGCGTTCTTTACTGGAAATTCGGGGAATCGGCGCCTGGTCGGCTAATTACGTCATGATGAAATGCCTGCACAGCCAATCAGCCTTTCCGTTCGCGGATGTTGGCCTGCATAATGCTTTGAAAGCCCAATTGCAACTCGACCGGAAACCGACACTGGCAGAAATTGCAGAGCTGGCGAAAAATTGGGAAGGGTGGCAGGCTTATGCCACATTCTATCTATGGAGGTCTTTATTATGAATGAATTGCACAAAGCTGAATTCCAATCCCCGATCGGCGTCGTGGAAATCATCGGGACCGAAAGGGCAATCCTGTCGATCCTGTTCAGTGAAAAAGTTGAATTGGACTACCCAATCGGACCGGATAGTCCATCGGTCATAGTGGATTGCCAGCGGCAGCTGGAGGAATACTTTAAGGGAGAACGCATGGAATTCAACATTCCCTTCGAATCAACCGGCACTCCATTCCAGCAGAAAGTCTGGTCGGCATTGACCGAAGTTCCATATGCAGAAACCGTCTCCTACGGGGCGATTGCTAAAGCAGTCGGCAGCGAAAAAGCCGTAAGGGCAGTGGGGAATGCCAACAGCAAGAACAAGCTGACCATTGTTGTGCCTTGCCACCGGATCATTGGATCGACCGGCAAACTGACCGGCTACGCCGGGACATTGACCCGGAAAGAATGGCTGTTGCGGCATGAAAAAAAGGTTGGAAAAAATCTTCAATCCGTTAATAAAACATAATAAACCCCCAGCTAATCGACATTAGCTGGGGGTTTTGCAAATACACTACTCATTTCGTCTGCGCTTCCGCTTTTTCAGACTCATTCAAGTCAACATCCACAGAAGTGACGAAATAGCGCTTGTCAGCATCCGTTTTGAGTTCGACTTTCTTTCTGTCGAACAAGGAGACCGTTTCAATTTTTTCTATTTCGCCTGTCTTGATATTTTCTTCATAGATGCGGTAACCGATGATTGCGTCATCTCGCACCGCGTGCCAGGAGATGTTGAAAGCAGAAGCCATGACGTTTGCCGGAGGCTTCGGCTGTTTTTCCTGGACGCTTGAATCGGAAACGAGTTCGGCGGTAACGACCAGGCGCTCTTCGTGGGAGCCGATGTCACGGTTGAAATCGCCGGTACAGGTGATTAAATTGATCATCCGCTTGTCCGAGCTGCCGAAAATCTCTTCAATCGGCGCTTCGTCGGTTTCATAGCTGGTCAAGTTTTTCACCTCAAACACCATCTTGCGCCCATCCGCGTCGGTCAGAACTACAGTTTCTCCAACTTTTACGTCTTTCAGTTCATAAAAGACTGCTGGTCCCGTCAAACTGTCGACATGTCCAGCTAATACGGCGTTGCCTTTGGCGCCAGCTTTAAAACCGGGTTCAAACCACCCAACTTGATCCACGTCTTCCGGCACACCCATTTCGCCGTTATCCAGAATACCGGTCGGCTCGATGTTTGCTTTAACACCGATCGAAGGGACTTCAATCTGCGAAGGCTCCATGCCTCTAATGCTTTCCTGGCGTTCCCGCTGCAGCATCTGCAGCTTTTCCCGTTGTTCCGGAAGGATAGGAAACTCCGCAATTTTGTCGACATAGTTGCCGGCCGTTTTCTCTTCAGCTGCGGCTTGTTCTATTGGTTCATTCTGGTCGATCAATTCGGCATCTTCTTCAATCGTCGGACTGGCCGCTAAAGGCTTCAATATGATGAACAAGACGAGACATAAAACAATCGCCGTTCCCATGGTGACAAGCTGCTTCATCTGCATTCCCTCCTTTCCAATCAGGAACAGAGAGAGCCAGTGGCCCTCCCTGAACTATTATTGCTGGTTTTTACTTTGACGATACGTAATTGTTCCAGCAGCCAATAAGATCATCATGCTCAATGTGATCCAAAGAATCATGGTGTTGGATTGGTTAGCAGTGCCGCCGAGTCCTGTGGCCGGCATTTTTTCAGGTGCTGTGTTTTCGAAATTCTCCGGGAATTGATCAACGATTGCGCCGCTCAATCCTTTACCGATATCAAACATGATCGCATAGCCTGCACGGTAGTTTTCATAAGATGCTGCATAATCGCCTGATACGTATTGCTGGAATGTATCTACAACTGAAGTTTCATGTGCTTGTACACCTGCAATGGTTTCATCCAAAGGCATGCGGTCTTCAGTTGCGCTGTTCAGGAATGTTCCAAGGTCAGTTGCAAATGTGCTGGTCAACGTAGTTGTCGCTTCTTCTACAGCTGGCTGATCGTCAGCTGCTGCAGCGGTAGCCAAGTCGCCTTGAACAGAAATGTGTTCGTTGTTCCAAAGTTCAACAAATTGGTTGCTCGCTTCTTCACCGTAGACAGAAGCAAGTGCTGCACGGAATTCTTCGGTGTTCTGGTCTTGTGCCCAATCTGCAAAATCAAAGTCTTCAGATCCATTATAGCCTTTTGTCATGCTCAGTTGCGCCAAAGCGAAATGCTCGGCTGCAATGCGGTTGACTGTTGAACGGAAATCGCCGGCTGGTGTGTTCGGATCAGAAAACTGATCCGGGAACTGAGCGGAAATCGCTCCACTGATGGCGCTTCCGGCTCCGAAGATTTGCGTGAAGCCTTCCAGGTAAGAAGTATAAGCCGCTTCGTAATCACCTTCTACATACAGATCAAATGTTTCTTGAACGAAATCTTCATGCTCACGAAGAGCGGCAGTCGCGCCGTCTTCTGGAAGATTCCCTTCTGTTGCAGTGCCGAGGAATGCGCCCATGTCGTCAACGAACGACTGGATTTCTGTTAACGCTTCTTCCTGCATGGCTTCGTCGCCTGCTTTAACAGCGGCAGCGTAATCGTCCGTGCCCATATTATGCTTATCGAAAATTTCAACGAAAGCAGCTCCGCCTTCTTCGCCGTAAACTGAAGCGATGACCGGCTCCATGTCCGCAGCGTTGGCATCCAATGCTGCGATTGATGCTTCTGCCGCTTCGTCTCCATCATAGATTTTCATCATAGAATCGACAGCCAGCGCATAATGCTCCGACAATAAGGAATCCAGTGTGGCGCGAAGTTCCACGCCTGTCGTTTCCGTTGGCGGAAGTTCATCCGCGAATGCTGCTGTTCCCATTCCGGGAACCAAAAGTGCGGCTCCAAGTACAGGTGCTAAAACTTTTCTCCATTTCATAATAAAACCACTCCTCTTTTTTAAGTTTCTTACACACATAACGGAGGGGTTCTGGAATTAGATCACTCTTTTCATATAAAAATAAAAGAATTGTACGCCGAGCGAGCTGATCAATAACTATAGCTTCTATATGGAGATGAATGAGAGGTTGGCGTCCGTGAGCAGGTTTTACTCACGGACAAAGGCAGTTTGCCGGGGCAAACTGTTTCCATTCTGTTCTTTTCTGTGTTGGAATTTGGGGTTGGCAGGTAAATAGGGGCGTTTGGACAGTATTCAAGTTGAGTTGGACAGTATTTAGCATGGAATTGAGATTAGACTTAAAAGTGGACACGACTAAACGGTTTTCGACATACTGAAACTACCAAATCAAAGGACGTGTCAAT
>NZ_CANMXD010000021.1:0-18712 GCF_947501725.1 uncultured Planococcus sp.
GTAGTTTTGCGCGGGCCGTTTTGCGCGGCCGTTGCTGTTTGTTGACGTTTTGCTGTTCAGTTTTCAAGGTTCAAGTTTTTTCGTCCTGTAAAAGCAACTTCTCTAATTTAACATCGTTTGTTGGAAGAGTCAAGCTTTTTTATTATTGTAAAAAACTTAATTTCCCTTAGCGACGTGTATTATCATAATACATTCTCTTCAAGTATGTCAATGATTAAAGAGAAAAAAGTTTAAAAAACTTTAACGCCTTGATTAACTTACTATAAAATCATTATTCATCCCTTACTTTCTGAACGAATTCCCTAAAAGAAAAGCAGTCATCGAAACTCCGGAGAACCGGATTCCCGATGACCATCTCTGCTTTACGAGAGACTTAGAACTTCCTACTGCAAGACAAGCTTTCTTATTGCTTGAAAGCTAAACTACTAATCCCCTGATCAGCGAAGCAAGTTTTTCTTACAGAAACAGCATGCTACATCCTACACCAAATCAGTTCTTTACATAATAGTATCTGTGGAAGATTCCTTCGCTCTTCGTCGTAACTCCGTTGATAAAAATCAGTTCCTTATCCACGAGGTATTCGATGAACACTTCAAGGTTGGAAGAGTAATTTTTCAATTCTTCCTGCTCATGCAATTCCTGAATCGTCCAGCTTCTTTGCTTCTCCATGACTTCTGTTATATGAAGAGCTCCGTCTTGCGTTCGTGAATGAATGTAGAATTCGCTGGCCAGAAACAGCAATTCCAACCGTTTGTCGATCGGCTCATCGCTGGAAATCAATTCTTCATATAGCTTATAGATGGCCGGTTCCATTTGTTTCACCTGTGACCAGACAGTGACCTCAGGCGGCAACCCATTCTCAAGCACTGCAAGTCGTGCTAAATGATGCAACGATTCCACCATATGGTGATACGCATCCATATAGTTTTTTTCTTCAAAGAATACCTTTCCTTCCATATAACGGCGAATCAGTTTGGCGAACTCCATACCCATTTTGATTTTACGGCCGTAGAAAGGGTAATCTTTCAGCTCAGTTTTTAACTTCTCCATGAATTCATTGCGATCGTAAATGACACGACCATAGAAAAGCCAATCAACAATCTTCCGGTTTGTGCCAAGCAGGAGCCATTTATGTAATTGCTTTTCGGTAACGATATGCATCGCAGCCTTTTTATTCAAATAGGTGTAATGCTTCGTAAACACCGGAGTCTCGTTTTCCTTGGTGACGATCAATAGAATCGAATCAAAGGTGTCTGTAATTTGGCTGACCTTTTCTCTTTTTTCCACTAGAATCACTCCCAGCGTACTTTCCTGGCTGGCGCGTTCCTGATAAATAGGTCGTAGGATTTGTTCCATCAACTTTCACTCCTTGCTGTCTCTAACCTATTCCATTCTTAAGTTGAACAGAGTGGCCAGTAATGAACTGCAGCGTTTTTTACATTGTCCCTATGGTCTTATCGGGTCTTCCCGTTCTCTCTATCTCGTACATAGAATCCAAACTCATATGCTTCTGCTTTTCTTTATTTCGACATATTTATTGCGGATTCCTTCATTTGAAAATCGATATCACTTTTTAAGGGCATTTATGATATAGTATGATGGATGCAAGGAGGAAATAAATCATGAAACCTTATAAAAATAAAATCAATCGCATTCGGACGTTTGCGTTAGCGTTGATCTTCATCGGAATCGTCATTATGTACGTCGGCATTTATTTCAGAAACCATCCTATTGTAATGGTGATTTTCATGCTGCTGGGCGTCGTGGCGATTATTGGTAGTACAGCTGTCTATGGCTGGATCGGATTGCTTTCCATGAAAACCGTTCCGGTCGAATGTCCTAATTGCGGAAAACATACAAAAATGCTGGGCCGTGTTGATATCTGCATGCACTGCAACGAGCCATTGACAATGGACCCTTCTCTTGAAGGAAAAGAGTTTAATCAGGACTACAATAAGAAAAGCTCACAACAATAAAAACATCCAGCGAATGAGAACTTCGCTGGATGTTTTTTTATGCTGCAAAAAAGAAGCATACCGCTTTGCGCAGTATGCTTCTTCCGTCTTGAATCTTTATTGGGCTTTTGCCGTTTTGCCTGAGCATACTTGGCATGTCCCATAAATTTCAAGGCGATGATAATCCACTTGGAAGCCAGTGACGTGGGAAGCTAAGTGTTCCACTTCATCAAGTCCCGGATAATGGAAATCAACGATTTTTCCGCAGTCGTTACAGATAATATGGTAATGGTCATGTGTGACAAAATCGAATCGGCTTGAAGAATCTCCGTAAGTCAATTCTTTTACCAGCCCCGCTTTTCTGAACACCCGTAAATTATTATAAACAGTTGCAACACTCATATTAGGAAACGTTTTTTCAAGCGCGCGATAAATGTCATCCGCTGTTGGGTGCGTTGTTGAATGAATCATATACTCCAAAATTGCGTGGCGCTGGGGTGTGATTCTTACACCTGTTGACTTCAAAGCATCAAGCGCGTCTTTTAATTGTACTTCAGACATCGCCGTGCACCTCACTTCATAGATATTCTTACATTGTAATCGTTATAAACAGTGTACCTATTCAAAGTGGGGAATGTCAAGAAATCACTATATTGCCGCCGTTTGCCGCGCGTATTCTATTTTTATTTCTCGTGCAGCCCTTTCTCTCTGCGTCCAAGGCGCTGATTGACTAAACGCGCTGCGACGAATAAGAAGTCGGACAAGCGATTCAAATAAGCCAAAACATTCGGCGGCACGTCTTCACCGATCGACAAAGTTGTCCGCTCAGCTCGTCTGACAACGGTCCTGGCCACATGCAGAGCCGCTCCGGAAGGGTGCCCTCCCGGCAAAATGAAGTTTTTGAGTGGTGGGACTTCAACATCGTACTGATCGATCCATTGCTCCAGCTTAAAGATATCTTCTTCCGTCAATTTCCACTTCACTTCTTTGCCTTTCGGAGTAGCCAGTTCAGCTCCTACGTGGAACAAAGTCGTCTGAATTTCGTGGAACGCTTCACAAAGGGCTTCTTTTTCTTCAAAAAACTCCGCATTCATATGCCCCACTGCCAGACCGATCAATGAATTCGCTTCGTCGCATGTTCCATAAGCTTCAACCACTGCGTCATTTTTGGCGACCCGCGTTCCGTAGACAAGTGAAGTAGTGCCTTTATCGCCTGTTTTCGTGTAAATTTTCATGCTTAATACCCCTTTTCCATATCAACCAGATTTGCCGGGACAGTTTGATCAGCCAGCCATTTCTTAAGATTGGGAATAAAGACATCTAACGCGCGCTCCACATACTTTCCAGAGTGGCTGGATACATGAGGTGACACAATAACATTATTCATTGACCAGTAAGGATGGCCTTTTGGAAGCGGTTCCTGTTCAAAAACATCCAGAACAGCAAAAGCAATTTCTTCGTTTTGCAACGCTTCAAGCAACACCTCATCCGATACGAGGTCCCCTCTCCCAAGGTTCATAAAAATCGCGGTCTTTTTCATTGCCTGAAAATGTGCTCTCTTCAATAGATAGTTGGTTTCTTGTGTACTCGGCAAAATTGAAATGACGTAATCTGCATCTGGAAGTTTTTCAAGAATGTTTTCGAAAGAAACCATTTCCCCCATGTAGAGAGCCTCTGTTCCAGAGCGGTTGCAGCCGATGGTTTTGACCCCGAAAGCCTGCAGCAATCGGCCGATTTCTGAACCGATGGCACCAGGCCCTAGAATCAGCGCTGTAGAGTTATGCAGTTCCGATGAACGGGTTCTTCTATCCCACTCCTGATTGCGCTGGTTTTCATAAATTAACGGAAGTGAACGCTTTAGCGACAAAAGATGGGCCAAAGCCGATTCCGCCATCGGTATCTTATGGATTCCTTTAACATTGGATACGGTAATGCCGCGCTCTGCGATCGCTTGATGCGGAAGCTTTTCGATGCCGGCACTGGCAACCATGATCCACTTCACATTTTCAGCCGACGCGATATCTTCCGCCGTCAGATCTTCTCCGTAGGTGACAATGATGTCAGCAGACGGCAAACGCGTCTTGTCTTTATAGAGGAAATGGAAATCAACTTCCGGGAACTCGGTACTCAACCTCTGCTGTTGATCTTCTTTTGGAATGAATGTAAACAGGATTTCCATGAATGTCTCCCTTCTTACTGGTTGCTGATTGTCTTCAAAGTTTCCAGAACGTCCTGGATGTGGTCTGGAACTTTCACTTTGCGCCATTCTTTTACGACTGTCCCAGTTGGATCGATCAGATAAGTTGCGCGTTCAATGCCCATGGATTTTTTGCCGTATACATTCTTCTCCACCCAGACACCGTAGTCTTCAGATACTTGATGGTCTTCATCCACCAAAAGCGAAAATGGTAAGCCATGCTTTTCGATGAATTTATTGTGCTGGTCTTCCGAATCTGCACTGACGCCCAAAATCACTGCGTTGAGTGCTGAGAAGTCAGCCTCAGCATCGCGGAAATCACAGGCTTGAGTCGTGCAGCCCGGAGTCATGTCTTTCGGATAGAAATAAAGGACCACATATTTTTTGCCAGCAAAATCCTGCAGGGAAACCGTTTTCCCCGCTTCGTTCTTCAATGAAAATTCCGGTGCTTGTGTACCTTCCAATGCAGCCATCTCCATCACTCCTTTTCTTCTCTCTATCGTACCGAACCACAGCTTCAGTTTCAATTTCTTTGGCGTTTAGGGATAAATTTGTCTACAATAAGGAATAGATTAATCAATAGGAGGCAATCATTCAATGGATCATTCAACATCAGAAAAGCTTCACCAAGAAGCGTTAGAACATATTGTAGGCGGCGTCAACAGTCCATCCAGATCTTTTAAAGCGGTAGGCGGAGGATCTCCAATCGCCATGGAGCGGGGCAAAGGTGCTTACTTTTGGGACGTCGACGGCAATAAATACATAGACTATCTCGCAGCATACGGCCCAATTATCACCGGGCATGCACATCCACATATCACCCAGGCGATAACGCACGCAGCGGAAACCGGACTTCTTTACGGGACTCCAACCCGCCACGAGATCACATTCGCTAAAATGTTGAAAGAAGCAATGCCGAACATGGACAGAGTCCGTTTCGTCAATAGTGGGACAGAAGCGGTCATGACGACGATCCGTGTTTCACGTGCTTATACTGGGCGTACAAAAATCATGAAATTTGCAGGTTGCTATCATGGTCATTCCGACTTGGTTCTGGTTGCTGCCGGTTCCGGCCCCGCAACACTCGGCACTCCCGATTCAGCAGGCGTACCGAAATCCATCGCCGAAGAAGTGATCACCATCCCGTTCAATGATCCACAGGCATTCGCAGAAGCCATGGACCGTTGGGGCGAGGAAATTGCCTGTATCCTTGTCGAGCCAATCGTCGGCAATTTCGGAATCGTCGAGCCACATGAAGGCTACCTACAGGAGGTTCATCGCATCGCCCATGAAAAAGGTGCTTTGATTGTCTATGACGAAGTAATTACCGCATTCCGTTTCCATTACGGGGGCGCACAGGATATGCTTGGATTAGTGCCGGATCTTACAGCGCTCGGAAAGATTATCGGCGGAGGATTGCCGATTGGTGCATATGGCGGAAAAAAAGAGATTATGGAAACTGTGGCTCCTTTAGGGCCAGCTTATCAAGCTGGTACGATGGCTGGAAACCCAGCTTCTATTCAAGCTGGAATTGCCTGCTTGGAAGTGCTTCAAAAAGATGGCGTCTACGAGAAAATGGATAAATTGGGTGCCCAGCTTGAAGAAGGCATTTTGGCAGCTGCCACGGAATTTGGTGTGACCATTACCGTCAATCGCCTGAAGGGCGCTTTGACCATCTATTTTACCGATGTCAAAGTCGAAAATTACGAACAGGCTGAGGCAACGGATGGAGAAATCTTCGGTCGTTTCTTTAAACTGATGTTGGAGCAGGGAATCAATCTTGCACCGTCGAAATACGAAGCGTGGTTCTTAACAACTGAACACACTGAAGAAGATGTGGAAGTTTCAATTCAAGCCGTACGCCAAGCATTTAAACAGTTATAATTAGTACAAAACTATATTTATGGGAAGGAGTCCTTAAGTAAATGAAATTAGGTGCACGTATCTTAAAAACTGGCGTGGCCATTTCTATGGCCTTGTTCCTGGCCAACTTACTGGAATTGCCTTCCCCTGTATTTGCAGGCGTCGCAGCGATTTTCGCTATCCAGCCGTCTATTTATCGATCCTATCTGACCTTGCTTGATCAGATATACGGAAATCTTATTGGTGCAGCCATCGCCATCATTTTTGTTTTGACACTTGGAAGCAATTATTTGACGATCGGTGCAGCAGCCATTTTGGCCATTGTGGTGATGCTGAAACTAAAGCTGGAAAATACTGTCCCATTGACTTTGGTCACTATCATCATCATCATGGACTCCCATTCCGCTGACTTCCTGACATTTGCTTCCTTGAGAATCAGTACAGTCATGCTTGGGATTCTATCAGCGTTTGCTGTAAACATGATTTTCCTTCCACCCAAATACGAAACGCGTCTGTTCACTTCAATCCATGAGGTAAGTGAAGAAGTTATTCGCTGGATCCGCGTCTCCATCCGCCACGCGTCCGATCATGCATCGGTCAAAGAAGACATCGATAAATTGACGGAAAAGCTGATAAAAGTGGATCAATGGTACTCATTTTACAAAGAAGAGCGCAGCTACACTAAAAAACAACAGTATGTAAAAGCGCGGAAATTGGTGCTATACCGCCAGATGATCGCGACTTCCAAGAAAAGCCTTGAAGTTTTGAAGCGACTGAACCGATTTGAAAACGAGCTGATGGAACTGCCGGAACATTTCCACATGATGGTCCAGGAGCGATTGGAAAGTTTGGCCAGCTACCACGAGCAGTTGTATATGAAGTATGTCGGCAAAATGCGGCCGGAACATAGTGAAGGTTCTGGAGCAGATGCCATCATGAAACGCAATGAAGTAATGACAATTTTTGTAAAAGAAATAAATTTAGCTCATGAAGAGAATGAGGATGAATTTTCGGTCTATCATTTAATGCATGTGCTTTCGGCAATCCTTGATTATGAAGAACAACTGGAACATTTGGATTTACTCATCATCGCTTACTTGAATTACCACTCAGAAGAAGTAGACAATGATCTGGAGAATGCCATATAAAAAAACGTGCGGGGCAAATTGCCCTGCACGTTTTTTGACCTTAAGAATTTATAAGTTTACACCTTTTTATTTAATGTCCAGATTTCAAGGCGTTTTCGCTTTTCCTACGACTTCATCCGCGGATCTAAGGCATCGCGCAAACCATCGCCCATCAGGTTAAACCCGAGAACTGTCAGCATGATGGCAACGCCTGGGAAAATCATGGTCCAAGGTGCATTCGTCAAATACGAACGCGAGTCTGCCAGCATTTTACCCCATTCCGGAGACGGAGCTTGAGCTCCTAAGCCAAGGAATCCGAGAGCTGCAGCTTCGATGATGGCCGTTGCAATAGCAAGTGTTCCTTGAACAATGACCGGCGCCATGGAATTCGGCAAAATATGCGACACCAGAATCCGGTTATCCTTCATGCCGATTGCTTTAGCCGACATGATGTATTCGTCTTCTTTAATGCTTAACACTTTCGAACGGATCAAACGCCCAAAGTTCGGAACGTTGATGATCGCGATGGCAATCAGCGCATTGCGTAATGATGGCCCAAGAACCGATACTACCGCAATCGCCAATAAAATACTCGGGAATGCCAGCATGATATCAAAGATACGCGAGATGATGGTATCCACCCAGCGACCGTAATATCCGGCTAAAATCCCCAAAATGCTACCGACTACCACCGACCCGATAACCGCTAAAAAGCCGACCCATAACGAAATGCGGGCACCGTATACAACCCGCGACAGGATATCCCGGCCAAAATCGTCCGTTCCCATCCAATGTGAGGAAGAAGGAGGCATAAGCCGTTGAGACAGATTTTGTTCATTGATGCCCTGCGGTGTAATAAGTGGACCAAAAATCGCCAGCAGAACAAAGAAAATGACGATTCCCATTCCGACTACCGCTACTTTGCTTTTTCGGAAACCGCGCCAAGCCTCTTTCCAAGGACCGGCGACTTTCTGCATTTCCGCTTGATCTTGTTTGATTGCTGTTTCAGCCAATGTACGTCTCCTCCTTCCTAATCATATTTGATGCGTGGATCGACCAAACCGTAAAGCAGATCGACAAACAGATTGATCATGACAAAAATAAACGCGACAATCAGAATTCCGGATTGAATAACCGGATAATCACGGAAGCCAATCGCTTCATAGATATAACGCCCAATTCCAGGCCAACCGAAAATGGTTTCCGTCAAAATAGCGCCGCCAAGAAGCAGCCCCATCTGGAGACCGATAATCGTCAATACCGGAATGATAGCATTTTTAAGGGCGTGTTTGTAAACCACCCAAAACATCGACAATCCTTTTGAACGAGCAGTTCTGACATAATCCGAACGCATGACTTCAAGCATGCTTGAACGCGTCATTCTGGCAATAATCGCCATCGGTATCGTCGCTAAAGCTGTCCCCGGCAATACCAGATGCTTCAGAACCGTAGATAATTGGTTAAAATCGCCTGCAACCAATGTATCGATGACATAGAAACCGGTAATGACATCAACGGGATCACGGACATTTTCACGTCCCGTTGTTGGAAGGATCCCCAATTCGATCGAGAAAATCCATTGGTTCATTAAGCCTAACCAGAAGATCGGCATTGATACCCCAATCAATGCGATGATCATAGCCAAGTAATCAAACCATGAATTTTGGAACCAAGCTGAAATGATGCCTGCGTTGATTCCGATGACTACTGCAATAATGATTGCAAATAAAGAAAGCTCGATTGTTGCAGCCAGATAAGGCCATACCTCATCCACTACTGGAGTTCTCGTACGAAGGGACTCTCCCAGATCTCCTGTCACCAGCCCTTTCAAATAATCAAAGTACTGGATGTACCAGGGATTATCCAACCCCAGATTTGTTCGTAATGCTTTTATCGCTTCTTCGGATGCCTGTTGACCAAGGATGACTTGTGCAGGATCACCGGGAATCGCGCGGATGATCATAAATACGATAAATGTCATACCGAGTAAAACCGGGATTAACTGTAGAAGCCGCCTTCCGATATAGTGAAGCATCTTCTTCACCTCTCCATCTCTTGCAATATGTATAACAGGAAGAAAAAAAGGGAGGAAATCATCCGACTTCCTCCCCATGAATTGCCTACTCTAAATCTACTGAAGCCAATTTGTCAGAACCTGTTGGATGTGCTTTGAAATTGATTACATTATTTCCACCAGCCAAAAGCGGTGTAGAGTGTGCAAGCGGTACCCAAGGAGCATCTTCATGGATGATTTCTTGAGCCTGCATGTACAAGTCGTTTCTTACTTCTTCTTCAACTTCTGATTGCGCTTGGATCAAGATATCGTGCAATTCCTGATTTTCGTAATACGTGTAGTTATTTGTCCCAACATTGTCCTGATCAAGCAAAGCATAAAGGAAGTTATCGGCATCGCCGTTATCGCCTGTCCATCCAAGTAGGAATGCATCGGCTTCTCCGTTTGCAGCTTTTTCAAGATAAGTTGCCCATTCAAATGACACGATTTCAGCGGTTACACCGACATCAGCCAAGTTCTTTTGAATGGCTTCTGCTACTTTTTGGCCGTCCGGCATATACGGACGTGGAACCGGCATTGCATAAAGTTCCATTTCAAAGCCGTCTTCAAGACCAGCTTCAGCTAGCAACTCTTTCGCACGTTCCGGGTTATAATCATACCCCTCGATGCTGTCGTTATATCCACTGATTACTGGCGGAATCGGGTTTTTCGCTACTTCAGCACGCCCTTCGAAAAACGCATCTACAAGCGCCTGTTTATCAATAGCGTGATTTACTGCCTGACGTACTTTTGGATCGTCAAATGGTTCACGTGTAACTGTCATACCAAGGTAGCCTACGTTCATAGACGGGCGTTCAAACAATTGAAGATTTTCATCTGCTTCGATTGTCGCACCATCAGAAGGCGTGATTCCGTCTGCCAAGTCAATTTCACCTGACAACAAAGCGTTCAAACGAGCTGAGTTATCCGGAATCGCGCGGAATACCACTTGATCCAATTTCGGCTCGTCTTCCACCCAATAATCATCGAATTTCTCGATTGTAATCGTATCGTTGCGTTTCCATTCAACAAATTTAAATGGTCCTGTCCCAACCGGGTTGTCGCCAAAAGCGTCGCCAGCGGATTCAAATGCAGTTGGTGAGGCAATCGCAAATGGGCTCATAGCCAGGTTTTTAAGGAATGGAGCCTGCGGACGCTTCAATGTGAAGACCACTTCGTAATCGCCTGTCGCTTCTACAGATTCGATAACATGTCCTTCTTCATCGCCGTATCCACCGAACATAGAACCATAATAAGGGAATTGCTCTCCGTCACCGGCTGCCCAACGTTCAAAGTTCTTGACTACTGCTTCAGCATTGAAATCAGTGTCATCGTGGAATTTGACGCCTTCTTCCAATGTAAGCGTATACGTTAATCCATCTTCTGAGGCTACCCAATCAGAAGCCAATGCCGGCTCGATTTCTGTATCCTGTTCACCAAAATTCACCAATGTATCAAAAACGTTTTTCGTCACTTTAAAAGATTCACCGTCCGTGACAGTAATCGGATCAAGAGAAACCGAGTCGCCTCCGCGTCCAAAGATCAACGTTTTCTCTTCAGTGGATCCGCCTTCGCTTCCACCTTCGCCTTCGCCGCCTTCTGACGCATTATCAGAACTACAGCCGTAAAGAGCTGTCGATACTAACAAGAGCAGCAGAAATGCCCACGATAAAAACTTTTTCTTTCCCAAATTAACCCCTCCGTTTTTTCTATTTATTATCATTGCGGCCTGGACTCTTCGTAAAGATGGCAGGCAACAGAATGACCTTTCTCAACTTCCGCAAAAATCGGTACGGCTTTAGAGCAAATGTCCATTTTGAAAGGACAGCGCGTATGGAACCTGCAGCCGCTCGGTGGATTCGCCGGGCTCGGAACATCTCCAGTAATGGCGACTTCTTCCCGTATGAACTCCGGGTCCGGCACCGGTACAGCAGCCAATAGTGCCTGCGTATACGGATGCAATGGTTTTTCATACAAATCTTCAGTGTCGGCAAGTTCCGCCATTTGCCCGAGATACATGACCCCTACGCGATCGCTGATATGTCGAACTACGCCTAAGTCATGGGCAATGAAAATATAAGTCAGCTTCAGCTCTTTTTGAAGATCCTGCATCAGATTCAATACCTGTGCCTGAATCGAAACATCAAGCGCTGACACGGGTTCATCTGCAATAATCAATTTCGGATTTGTCATCAATGCACGTGCAATGCCGATGCGTTGCCTTTGGCCGCCGCTGAATTGATGCGGATAACGCTTCGCGTGATAGCTGCTCAAGCCAACAATCTCCAAAAACTCATGCACTTTCTTTTTACGTTCTTTCGGATCGCCTATATCATGGACATTAAGCGGTTCCATTAAAATCTTTTCAATCGTATGGCGTGGATTCAATGAAGCATAGGGATCCTGAAAGACCATCTGAATATCACGGCGCGCTTTTCGCATTTCGTTATTCGACAGACTGGTCAATTCCTGGCCATCGAATGTGACGGTGCCTTCCGTCGGTTCTAGGAGACGCATCAACATGCGTCCCGTTGTGGATTTCCCACAGCCCGATTCGCCGACGATCCCCAAAGTCTCGCCTTCCTGGACAGTAAACGATACGTCATCAACCGCTTTGACATGGTTGCTGACTCTCCCTAGAATTCCGGATTTTATGGGGAAATACTTTTTCAGCCCTTCAACTTTTAATAACGGTTCTGTCATGAGACTGTACCTCCTTCGGATCGAATAGGAAACAGCGGGTTTGATGATTATCCGCAGTTTGGTACAGTTCCGGGTTTTCCACTATACAGCGGTCGAAAGCAAATTCACAACGCTCTGCGAATTTACAGCCGGTTTTGATTGTTCCCGGTTTTGGAACGTTTCCGGGAATCGAGTACAAACGCTCTTTTTTAAAGCGCATATCCGGAACCGATTCCAGCAAACCTCTTGTATAAGGATGCTGCGGATCATTGAAAATCGTATGGACCGGCCCTTCCTCGACCACTTTTCCTGCATACATGACAACTACGCGTTCGCAGGTTTCAGCTACTACGCCTAAATCATGGGTGATCAGCAGAACGGCTGTATTCAAGCGTTCGTTGAGATTTTTGATCAACTTAAGAATTTGGGCTTGAATGGTTACATCCAGTGCTGTCGTCGGTTCGTCGGCAATCAATACTTTCGGATCGCACAACAATGCCATGGCAATCATGACGCGCTGGCGCATTCCGCCTGACAGTTGATGCGGATACTCTTTCATCAGACCTTCAGGACGCGGCAATCCCACCAGTTTCATCATTTCGATGCCGCGCTCCTGAATCTGTTTTTTCGACCAATCCCGTTTGTGTATCTTAATGGCTTCGCGAAGCTGATCTCCAATTGTAAAAAGCGGATTCAACGAAGTCATCGGTTCCTGGAAAATCATTGCAATATCGTTGCCTCTGATTCCTCTCATTTCTTTTTCGGATAACTTTGTTAAATCCTTATCCTGAAATAAAATTTCGCCTCCGGTGATTTTCCCTGGAGGGCTGGGAACCAATCCCATTATAGATAGGGAAGTGACACTTTTACCGCATCCGGACTCACCGACGATGCCCAGTACTTCACCTTCCCGTATGTGAAAATTTACATTATCTACTGCTGGTATCTCTCCATCATCTGTGAAAAAGGATGTTTTCAAACCTTTAACGTCTAAGATGGTTTTGCGTTCATTCATGATGCTCCCCCTTTTGCACAAAAATGATTCAGATTATTCTCCTTCTTTTAATTATACGTAATATTATTATTAATGCAATATCTCTTTTTGAATTTGCTGGAAGTTCTGTACCCACAAAAAGAGCCTCCAAAATTTTGGAGGCCCTTACTATAATCAGTTAAAATGTTGTACCTGGAACAAGTTGTAATACACACCTTGCTGCTCCATCAATTCATTATGTGTTCCACTTTCAGCCAGTTTGCCGTGGTCAATGACAAGAATCTGGTCTGCGTGGGTGATGGTGGAAAGGCGATGCGCCACAATGAGAGTCGTGCGATCATGCGCCAGACGTTCCAGTGAATCCTGGATCAGTGCTTCGCTTTCAAGATCAAGAGCGGAAGTCGCTTCGTCCAATATGAGAATCGGCGGATTCTTCAGGAACACCCGCGCAATCGCTACACGCTGTTTTTGTCCTCCCGATAATTTCACTCCGCGTTCCCCGACTTTCGTATCATAGCCTTCCGGCAGCTGAGTGATGAATTCATCAGCATTTGCAGCTTTGGCAGCCGCAATCACTTCCTCATCTGTCGCATCTGGTTTCCCCATCAGGATATTCGCTTTTACAGAATCACTGAAGAGAATCGAATCCTGCAGCACCAAGCCGATCTGGTCACGCAACGTATGGGTCGTCACATCACGCAGGTCGTGATCGTCCATGTAGATGCCACCGCTTGTAACGTCGTAAAAACGAGGAATCAGCGAGATGATGGTCGATTTTCCCCCACCGCTCATTCCGACAAAAGCAACGGTCTCCCCCGGCTTCACTGTGAAGTTCAAATCCGTCAATACTTCGCTTCCACCATCATTGTAATGGAAACCGACATCGCGGAACTCCAATTTGCCGTCGACAACTTTCAAGTCATGCGCTTTTTCTTTGTCAGTGACATCGTAATCTTCATCAATCAACTCAAACACCCGGTCCATGGATGCCAGTGACTGCACCAGGGTCGTCGAAGAATTGACCAATCGGCGCAGTGGATTGTAAAGACGTTCGATATAGGCGATAAACGCCACCATCGTACCAAGCGTCAAGTTCCCCTGGATGACCTGGTAACCGGCATAGCCGATCACCAGCAGCGGAGCGACATCCGTAATGGTGTTTACTACCGCAAACGCTTTGGCGTTCCATTTGGTATGGTCGATCGCCTTTTCCAGAAATTGATCATTGGTATCGTTGAAAATTTTCTGTTCATGTTTTTCCAACGCAAAACTTTTGATGATGCTCATCCCCTGCACCCGCTCGTGCAGGTAACTCTGGACATTGGCCAAAGCTTGTGAACGTTCACGCGTCAGGTCGCGCAGCCTGCCAAAGAAGTATTTGACGCTGAAGGCGTAGAACGGGAATGCCAGCAGCGCGACAATGGTCAATGAAACATCCATTGTCAACATGATGATGATGGCGATGACTATCGTCGCCAAATCGAGCCAGACATTCATCAAGCCGATCATCACAAAGTTTTTTGTCTGCTCAACGTCATTAATGATTCGCGAGATGATTTCACCGGCACGTGTATTAGCGTAATAGCGCAAACTTAGGCGCTGTAGATGGCCGTATAGAAAACCACGGATATCATAAAGGATTTTATTGCTGACATACTGTGCGTAATACTGGCGGTAATATTCAATCGGCGGGCGCAGCAGGAAAAATACGATTGCCGTTCCTCCAAGCCATAAGTACAGCTGCTCCAGCTTTTCTGCATTCGATAATGCATCCGCCCCGATAATATCATCAATGACGATTTTGATCAGCAACGGGATAAAAAGCGGAATCGCAAATTTGAATATCCCGATGACAATCGTCAACGCAATCTGCCAATAATACGGTTTGACAAACTGCATATAGCGTTTCATACTGCTCAAAACTTTCACTCCATTCTATTCAAAACGAAAAACCTGTTGGCTGGCAACAGGTTTTCATTTTAATCACGAATCCGGTTTAGTCTATGAAATTCATAGCGGTTCGTCCATACTTCGATAAAGTCCTGGGCAAACGGCCCTCTGCGCTGTTTGATCCAGCTGATCAATTTTTCCACATTCCGGTGAAGAATCTGATCAATCACTTCAGGATAACCCATTTGCCGCTTATGGTCTTCATATTCGTCTTCATCCAACAGCGTGTAAGACATGTCTGGAAACACTTTTACATCCAAGTCATAATCGATGTATTTCAACGAGCCATTATTATAGACGAATGGAGAACTGACATTGCAATAATAATAAACACCGTCGTCTCGGAGCATACAGATGATGTTGAACCAATGCTCTGCGTGAAAATAACAGATTGACGGTTCGCGCGTCAACCAGGTTCGGCCATCGGATTCTGTCACCAGCGTCCGTTCGTTTGCACCAATTACAATATTATTCGTACCTTTCAGTACAGTTGTTTCCTGCCAGACACGGTGGATTCGGCCGTTGTGTTTATAACTGTGGATTTGGATAGTTTCACCCTCCGCAGGAATCGCCATGTAGCATCCCACCTTCTTGTCTAAGCCTTTGTTTATCTGCTATTTCAGTATTATATCAATCAATTCTGAAAACATACAGCAATAAGGCGGAAGGACCAAAGGATTACATCACGACCGAACGGCCGCCGTCCACGATAATCGTCTGTCCGCGGATCATATCCGAGTCGGAGGAAATCAGGAATAATGCCACTTTGACCATATCCTCGATTTCAACCATACGGCCCGCCGGCGTATTCACACGGGCATCATTCAATAGATCTTCACGATTCGGGAAATGCTTCAATGCCTCGGTATCGAGCGCTCCGCCGGATACTGTATTGACGGCAATTCCAAGCGGCGCCAGCTCCACGGCTAGGTAACGTGTAATCGACTCTACCGCCGCTTTTGAAACTCCTATCGTCGTATAATTTTCCAAATAACGAATAGACCCCAGTGAGCTGATGCCGACGATTTTGCCGCCTTTATCCATCAATTTCGCCGCTTCCTGTGCCCCGAACAGCATCGCTTTCGCGTTGATGTTCATCGTCCAGTCCCAATGTGATTCTTCCAGTTCCATAATCGGGCGCAGAACGCCGGATGCTGCGTTGGAAACAAAAACATCCAGGCGTCCAAATTCTTCTTTGATGGTCTCGAACATGCCGCGAAGCTTCTCTACATCTCCTACATTTGCCCGGACCAATAAGGCTTTTTGCCCTCTTGCTTCGATTTCCTTAACGGTATCGAGTGCAGCGGTTTTGCTGCGCGCGTAATTGACGACGATATCGTATCCTTGATCTGCTAGGGCGATTGCCATCGCTTTTCCGAGGCCTCTGCTGCTGCCTGTCACCAGCGCTACTTTTTGTTCTGCCATGGTTAAACATCTCCTCTTTGCTGTAATGCTGTTTTCATTTTTTGGACCGGTCCTGCGATCGGCAATAAATCCAGCTCTTCTGCTGTCACCCATTTCATATGGGGCGGGGCATCTATATTTTCACTGTCGGCAATAAAGCCATCCACGTTCCATGTTAAATGAGAAAAGACATGTTTGAAAGAAGTAATTTTTTCAACTTTGTCCACAACGCCTTTCAAACTCTCCGACAGCCGCTCTTCTATTTCAAGCGGCAGAATATCCGCTGTAGTTTCCAGCATCGGAAACTGCCACATATTCGCCAGCAGACCCGTGGCTGGACGCTGTTCCATCAACAGTTTATCTTGATGGCGAAGAGCTATCATTGCATATTGCAGCGATTTCGTTTTTTTGGCTTTGGATTTAATCGGCAAATCATGCTGTTTACCTTCATGGAATGCGGCACAATGCTCACGAACTGGGCACAGCAGGCATTTCGGTGAGGTTGGTGTACAGATCAAGGCCCCCAACTCCATCAAGCCCTGATTGAACGAAGAAGGATCTTCATGACTGATGATTTCAGTCACTGCTTCTTCGAAGATTTTCCGCGTTTTAGGTTTAGCGATGTCTTCTTCAATTAACAGGATCCGTGACAATACACGCATGACATTACCATCCACTGCATGCTCCGGAACCCCGTAGGCAATACTTAGGATAGCCCCAGCTGTATAAGGCCCAACACCTTTCAATGATGAGATTTCCTTGCGGTTATCCGGGACGATTCCTCCATAATTTTCAGCCACTTCCTTGACTCCCGCCTGCAGGTTGCGTGCACGCGAGTAATACCCCAATCCTTCCCATTGTTTGAGCAGAATTTGTTCATCGGCTTGTGCCAGGTCATCCAAAGTGGGAAATTTCTCGATAAAGCGTTTATAATAGGGAATGACAGTATCCACACGTGTTTGCTGCAGCATGATTTCTGAAATCCAGATTTGATAAGGGTCTGCTGTCCGCCTCCAGGGCAAATCTCTTTTTTCCGCCGCAAACCAATTGATCAGGTCATTTTGAAAGTGCAATTTCTCTAGTTTAATGGATTTAGCCTCCGTTCAGCTTGATTATTCCAGCCTTTTTTCGGGTATATGAGAAAGTAGGGAATAAGTTTATCTTAACAAAACTTTTTTGTTCCCCATACCAATCAATATTTTTATAGAAAGGGGATGAGGCAATGGATACAGGAACACATATTGTCATGGGCATTGCCCTTGGCGGCCTCGCAATGGCCGATCCGGCTGTCGTCAGCCACCCCGCAACCATGACCGCTGTAGTATCTGGTGTCATCATTGGATCCTTGGCACCGGACGTCGATACTGTTTTGAAGCTTCGTGACAACGCCGTCTATATTCGGCATCACCGGGGCGCAACCCACTCCATTCCTGCAGTGTTGCTTTGGCCTCTATTGATAGCAGGTGCATTATCTCTCATTTTTCCTGAAGCTAATCTGCTCCATTTATGGCTCTGGTCATTCCTGGCCGTTTTTATGCACGTTTTTGTTGATATCTTTAACTCATATGGCACACAAGCGCTCAGGCCGATTTCAAACCGGTGGGTAGCTCTTGGCGTCATCAATACTTTTGACCCCATCATTTTCGGTGCGCATGTGCTTGCCCTGATGCTTTGGGCATTTGGTGCTGATCCCGTTTTGACGGTCGGCATCCTCTATATTGCCATGTTTTTCTACTATCTCGCAAGATTTGCAGTGCAGTCGGCTATTAAAAAGGCTGTCCGAAATACAATTCCGGGAGCCACTGAGGTTTTTGTGGCACCAACCATGCGCTTTTTCCACTGGCGCGTAGCTGCTGATACAGATCGACACCATTACGTCGGGCGTGCATATGGCCGCACCATTAATATCTATGATAAATTCATGAAAAAAGAGATGCCTGAAAACAATTTGATCCAGGCGGCTATGAAAGATAAAAATATTGCTGCCTTCATTTCCTTTTCTCCACTGTACCGTTGGGAAATCAACGAATACGGAGATGTCTTCGAAGTTCGATTGATCGACTTGCGCTACCGCAGCAATGACTATTACCCGTTCGTTGCAGTTGCCCATTTGGATAAGGAGTGCAAAATCATCAATTCTTATACCGGATGGATTTTCAGCGAAGACAAGTTAAGGAAAAAATTAGACTTCAGCCATAACTAGAAAACGCACACCAGTGGGTGCGCGTTTTTTTATTGGAGTTACAGAAAGTGCAGGACTTCAGTTTTGGATTCATTGTCCAGACTCCAGCCCCTCGAGTCGCTTCAGACTTACCGACAATGCCAAGGAACACCATTACCGGTAAGCTTCCAGCGCTTGTCGGAGCTATACGGGCGCTTCCGCTTTTCTTTATTGTCCAGACTCCAGCGCCCAGCTCTTCGGGTCATAAGCCAGCCCAGCGCCGTGGCAAAGAGCGCCACTTTGCTGTTCTGGCTTATGCCTGTCAG
>NZ_CANMXD010000022.1:0-15765 GCF_947501725.1 uncultured Planococcus sp.
CAGTAAGTTTTGCGCGGGCCGTTTTGCGCGGCCGTTGCTGTTTGTTGACGTTTTGCTGTTCAGTTTTCAAGGTTCAGGTTGTTTGCGTTGTTCATGTTGTTTGCGTCGTTCTTTACGACTCCTATGATACTAAAGCATATTCGCCAGACTGTCAACACTTTTGGCAAATAAAATTATATTCATAAAACATTCCTGATGGAATTCTCTTTTCCTTCTATAAAAGGAGTTTGAAAAGGAATCAAGAAAAACCGCTCTGTAAAGCCATTTCACTTGACTCCTTTTCCTTACTTATCCTTCTTCTTTTTCCTATTAGTCTGTATTACACTCCAGACTATTATATGCAAAACATAATAAATCAGAATATTTACCATTTATCAGAAGCATAGAACCCTATTCCAACCTTTGCTTCTATTTAAGCTCACGCCGGCCTTCTAATGCTTTCGATAAAGTCACTTCATCTGCATATTCCAAATCGCCGCCTACCGGAAGCCCATGGGCAATCCTTGTGGTCTTGATTCCCGAAGGCCTTACGAGGCGGGAAATATACATCGCCGTCGCTTCTCCTTCGATCGTCGGATTCGTCGCCAGAATCAGTTCTTCCACCTCTTCGTCCTGAAGACGCTTCAATAGAGAAGGAACATTTATATCTTCAGGGCCAATTCCGTCCATTGGAGAGATGGCCCCCTGCAATACATGGTACAAGCCTTTGTAATCGCGCATTTTCTCCATCGCAATTACGTCTTTCGGATCCTGGACCACACAGATCGTCGTACGGTCACGCTGTTGATCCTGGCAAATATGGCAGGGATCGACGTCCGTAATATGGCCGCACACCGAGCAGAAACTTAAATTCCGTTTTGCATCAACCAAAGCTTTAGCAAAATCAAGCACCGTGTCTTCTTTCATGCCAAGCACAAAAAATGCCAGCCGGGCCGCAGTTTTCGGCCCGATTCCTGGCAATTTCATAAAACTCTCCATTAACTTCGAAATAGGTTCTGGATAATGCATCTGGTTTTCCTCCTAGAACATGCCCGGGAGATTTAGGCCCTTCGTGAATTTCCCCATTGTGGAATTCGCATGTTCATCCGCTTTTTTAAACGCTTCGTTTGTAGCTACAACCAAAAGATCCTGCAGCATTTCAATATCTTCCGGATCAACGACTGTTGGATCCAATACGATATCCAATACTTCTTTATGGCCGGATACAGTAACTTTGACCATACCTCCGCCTGCTGCTCCCTCGAACTTCAATGTTCCAAGCTCTTCTTGGGCAACCGCCATCTCTTTTTGCATTTTTTGCATCTGCTTCATCATGCCTTGCATATTTCCTCCACCGCGCATAATTAGTTCCTCCTTAGAATTTTCATTTTAATCGTCATGAACCTCGACAAAGTCTTTTCCGAAAAGACGCTCGGCTTCTGAGATGAACGGATCTTCTTCCGCTGCAGCTCCTTCACCCGAAAACGGATTTCCTTCTTCAGCCTCTGACTGTTTTTCTTCAGTGCCTGCCTTCGATCCGTTCTTCTTAATAAAATCTTCACGGATTTTCAGCCAACTGGCGTCCGGAACAAAAACCGGCGTATAAGCCTTGCCTGCATACTGCTCCAACAATTGGCTGAAGGTTGCGGCAAACGTCTGGTTTTCGGAAGCCATCTGGCAATGAATATCATACTTGAATTTTAACACAAATGCATCCGCTGATGCCGCTACCGGCTCTGCGTCATTCAATAAAGCCGAATGCGACCGCTGCAACTGGCTCATCACTGTGGCCCAATTGGTTTTAATCGCCTGAATGTCTGGCTTGGTCGCATTTTTCAAGACTTCCTGAATGCGGCCAGTCGGTATTTTAAAGCTGCTTTGCACGCGCTGGCGTTTTTTCTGTTCAGCCGGAGCCGCCGCAGTTCCTGTGCCTGCCCCGTTCTTCACCTGCTGCTGTAATTCGCGCACCAGATTTTCCAGTTGGATGACTTTCGCCTCCAGTTCAGGAGATACTGCAGAAGCTGTGCTTTGGACCGGCACATCGGCCTGCGCCATTTTCAGCAATGCTGTTTCCATATAAATTTTTGTATGGTTTGAAAACCGCATTTCCTGTTGGGTTTTAGATAAAATGTCAATCCAGGTGTAAAGGGTCGCCGGCTCGAATCGATTGGCCAGTTCTTCAAAGCGCGGTTCATGTGTAGCCAACTCCAACATATCGTGAAGGTCTGGCGCCGTTTGGATCAATAAGAGATCCCGGAAGAAAGTGATGAAATCCTCAACCAGCCGGACAGGATCTTTGCCATCGCGCACCAATTGTTCCAATAACGTCAACGACTGTCCGATATCCTTGGCAAGCAATGCTTCCGCAATACCATAGAACATATCCTGGCTGATCGATCCTGTAACCAATAACGCATCTTCGACTGTCATTTCATCGCCGCTGAACGAGACAACCTGGTCCAACAGGCTCAATGCATCACGCATTCCGCCGGAAGCAGCCTGAGCGATTATTTTAAGCACCTGTTCGTTATAAGGGATTTGTGCATCCGTTAACACTTCCACCATGCGTGAAACGATATCCACTTGCGTATGGGATTTAAAATCAAAGCGCTGGCAGCGGGAGATGATCGTTAATGGCAGTTTATGCGGCTCTGTTGTCGCCAAAATGAAGACCACGTGTTCCGGCGGCTCTTCCAATGTTTTCAGTAAAGCGTTAAACGCACTGTTCGACAGCATATGCACTTCATCGATGATATAGATTTTGAAACGGGAATTCGCCGGTGAAAACCGGACCTTCTCAATAATTTCCCGCATCTCTTCCACGCGTGAATTGGAAGCTGCGTCAAATTCAATGACGTCGGTATTGGATCCTTCGTTGATGCTTCTGCAGGAAGCACATTCGTTGCATGGTTCCGCTGCTGGAGCCTGCTCACAGTTCAATGCTTTGGCGAATATCTTCGCTGCACTGGTTTTTCCTGTGCCTCTCGGTCCTGAGAATAAATAAGCATGCGTCGTCTTATTGTAAAGGAGAGCATTTTGAAGGGTTTGTTTGACATGCGTCTGACCTGTCATTTCAGAAAAGGACTGGGGTCTGTAAACACGGTAAAAAGCTTGATACGCCAACTCGTTCTCTCCTTTTAACTAATCTGTTTTTCGTCCTATCATTATATCATAAAAGACGGGTCTTTCTTAACGATTTCCCCGATCTCCACGTAACGATTCTGCGAAGGAAACAATAAAAAACCTGTCCGCTGCAAGAGCGGACAGGTTTGAATTTATGTATTTTTGCCGTGCACCTTTCTTCGACTGCTGCACATAAGCGTTACCCTTGTCGCTGGCTCGATCTAGGCGATCCCGCGGCACATGGAATGTTCCACTTAATGCTGCTTCCTTCCGGACCTGACATGGTTCATGGGATTCCATTGCGCAGGACCCAGATGTCAACACTACGTGCAAGAGGCAGACCTTACATGCAAACAGCCTCAGAAAGGAATTCAGTCCTGCTAAAGCGGATTGCAGGTTACAGGACACCGCTATCTTCCCACCTAGCACGGCATTTACTAGTATACGATATTAATCGATGAAAAATCAATCAAGAACCTTCCTTAAGCAATAATTTCTTTGAAATCAGCTGAATTTCAGTAATACTGGCAGGTTTTCTTCAAAAAAAATTAAAAACCATGAAAAACTGTTGACAGCCATTATTCATCCATGATAAATTAGTTCTTGTCCAATACGGAGGAATACCCAAGTTTGGCTGAAGGGATCGGTCTTGAAAACCGACAGGGGAGTCAAATCCCGCGGGGGTTCGAATCCCTCTTCCTCCTCCATTTTTTGAATTTACACGCGCATATAAATTCGAGATTGGATTCGTTACGCAAGTAACGAATTTTTCTTAAAACTTGTATGTCTGATTATTTCGATATAGATTACCGGAAGGCCTCGGCTTTCCGGTTTTTTCATGCCCATTATTCCTTATTTCCCGGGAAATAATAATAAACCCCTTGAGCAGGTGGTGCCCAAGGGGTTTATTTTATTTACGCAGGATAGAGGTTTGCTTCATAAAGCCGCCGATGCGCTCCACAATCTGTTCAGAGCAATCCGGATCGTTCATCAAGTCATAGTCGTTGATATTCAAACGCAGTACGGGACATCCATTAAAGGAATTGATCCAGCTTTCGTAGCGCTGGTGCATTTCCAGCCAGTAATCGACCGGTGTCTGCTGCTCCATTGCCCGGCCGCGTTCCTGGATGCGGGAAAGAATATCTTCAATCGAGCCTTCCAGGTAAATCAGCAAGTCTGGATGTGGGAAATACGGCGTCATGACCATCGCTTCAAACAAGTTGGTATAGGTTTCGTAATCCACATTGTTCATTGTTCCTTTATCCCAATGCATTTTGGCAAAAATACCGGTATCTTCATAAATCGAACGGTCCTGAATAAATCCACCGCCGTATTCGAACATCCGCTTCTGCTCTTTAAAACGTTCCGCCAGGAAATAAATCTGCAAGTGGAAGCTCCATTTCTCAAAATCATCATAAAATAGATCCAAGTATGGATTGGTGTCGACATTTTCAAACGATGTGCGGAATTGCAGTGCATCCGCCAACGCTTTCGTCATCGTAGATTTCCCGACCCCCACTGTGCCAGCTATGGTAATTACCGCATTTTGTGGAATGCCGTACTTTTCACGTAAATTCATAAGGTCAAACTCCTCTTTTGTAAAGTTCCATCCACCTTGTCCAGGATCAGCTGAAGGTCTCCGCCGTTTTGGACAAAATCGATTTCATCGCCGTTGAAACGCAACACGGGAATTTCCGGATGCTCACGCTCAAAACGTTCAATGAACTCATGGTAATCCGCTGCCAGCTGCTCCATGTATTCCGGGGTGATCATCTGTTCGAATTCACGCCCCCGCAATTTGATGCGCTTCATCAATGTGTCCAGGCTGGCATGCAGGTAAATAACCATATTCGGTTTCGGCATATCCACCGTCAGGATTTTGTAGATAGCTTCATACTTGGCGTATTCAGCTTCAGGCAATGTGCGTTTTGCGAAGATCAGATTTTTGAAGATATGGTAATCGGCCACGACCGGTTCCCGCTTCGAAATGAACTTTTTCTGGATATCCGCCAACTGCTTGTAGCGATTGCATAAAAAGAACATCTCTGTCTGAAAGCTCCACTCTTCTATATCTTCGTAGAATTTATTTAAAAACGGATTTTCGTCAACAATCTCTTTTAACAGCTGAAATTGATTTTGATCGGCGAGCGCTTTGGTCAGCGAAGTCTTGCCTACGCCAATCGGACCTTCTACCGTAATGAATGGCACCGGCATGGGAAGTCCTCCTTTTTCGATTCAAGTAAATTGCAATGCCATTTATTTTAACACACAGCTCTGGTTAAAAGTAGAGCGAAAAATCGACAGTTTGCTTAATGGATCGGTGCTTTAAACGTTCCGCCATGGACTTCCTGAGTCGCCATGATGGTCAAAAACGCTTTCGAATCGATATCTGATACTATTTGCTTAAGCTTCGTGATTTCCAGACGGGTGACCACAACATAAATCACGTCTTTCGGTGAATTGAGGTAGCCCCCTTTGCCGTGCAGTTTCGTGAAGCTGCGTCCAAGACGGTCGTTGATGGCTGAACCGATTTCTTCATACTCTTCCGATATGATCAGCACAGCCTTAGTGTCATCCAATCCCTGAATGACTACGTCTATGGTTTTGGAAGCAATATAATAGGTCAAAATCGAATACATCGCCTGCTCCATCCCCAATACAAACGCAGCCCATCCAAAGATGAAGACATTGAAGAACATGACAAATTCACCAACCGAAAACGGTAATTTCTTGGTCAATAAAATTCCGAGAATCTCCGTCCCATCAAGTGCTCCGCCGTTGCGGATGACAATTCCAACACCCGCTCCGAGGAGCAATCCGCCAAATACAGTAGCGAGGAGCGGATCTTCTACAAACGGTTCGATCTTATGCATGGGAATTTCAATCAGCGCTAACGCAACAATGGCAAAAATAGAAGAGATGAAAAAATTACGGCCGATATGTTTATAGCCGAAATAAAGGAACGGCAAATTGATGACGACCAGTAAAATCCCAAAAGGAATCACGGTTAAATAGTCCAATATCAAAGAAATACCGATAATCCCGCCATCGATGATCGCATTCGGAACCAGGAACAATTCAATGGCGGCTGCAGCCATGGTGGCACCGATGAAAATGAAAATAAAGCGTAGCGTAAAATGCAGCGGTTTTTCCTTTTTATGTTGTTTCACCCTTGGATCACTCCCTACTTTCTGGTTTCTCCAGTTTACGCTTTTCAGTGGTTTTTGTCTGTACGGATTTTCGCGCTCTTTTTGTGGACCGGAAAATGCTACACTAGAAACAAGGAGCGATGCATCATGAACGGAATGGAAAAAGATCATTTTTATATGGGGTTGGCAATTGAAGAAGCAGAAAAAGCGGGAGCCAAAGGAGAAGTGCCGATCGGTGCGGTCATTGTCTATGGCGACCAGGTGATAGCGCGTGCCCACAACCTGCGGGAAACGACACAAAACGCCGTCACTCACGCCGAATTGTTGGCGATCCAGGAAGCGTGTCTGCATCTTGGCAACTGGCGGCTGGAAGACACGAAGATTTACGTAACGTTAGAGCCTTGTCCAATGTGTGCAGGGGCCATTCTGCAATCCCGGATTCCTCATGTCGTCTACGGGGCACGGGATGCTAAAGCAGGCAGCGTAGATTCCCTCTATCGCTTGCTGAATGACGACCGCTTCAACCATCAATGCCAGGTAACCGAGAATGTCCTCGCTGAGGAATGCGGACAGTTGCTGACACAGTTCTTCCGAAATCTTCGGGAAATCAAAAAACAAAAGCGAAAAACCCAGTCATAGGGGTTTTTCGCTTTTTTATTCGCTGATGAACTGATCAATCAACCGGTTGACGATTTCCGGCTGTTCGTGCTGGATCCAATGGGTTGCTTCTCCGACAAACGCCAAATTGACTTCTTCGCAAAATGACATGCTCTCTTTTGCCAGCATCGGTGACAGGAACTGATCGCCCATCCCCCAAATGATTCTGACAGGCACTTTTATTTTCGTGTCAGGCACTTGCCTGAAACTGCCGCGCCGGATTGCCCGGTACCAATTGAGCATTGCCGTCAAAGCATCGGATTGGGACCAAGCCGCTTTATATTGCTCTATTTCGTGCTTTGAAAATGTGTCTGGCTTGCTGGTCTGTTCGATGCTTTGCTGCATCGTTTTGAATTCTCTCATTCCCAGCGCCTTCTCAGGCAGATTAGGCAATTGAAAAAATGCGATATAAGAGCTCTTCATCCACTGCAGTGGATTTTTTTTTAGGACCCGCGGCATGGCTTTAGGATGTGGGATATTCAAGACAATCAGTTTTTCTACATACTCTGGTCGTGTCGCCGCCAAATGCCAAGCTACCGCCCCTCCCCAGTCATGTCCGATGACGATGGCCCTCTTTTTATGGAAATGCTCAATGATGCCGATAACGTCGTCCCTCAGGTGGTCCACCGTATAATTGTCGATTCCCTCAGGTTTATCGCTTAAATTATAGCCGCGCTGGTCAGGTGCCACTACCCGGTAGCCTTTTTCCGCCAAGGGCTGAATTTGATTTTTCCAGCCAAACCAGAATTCCGGAAAGCCATGCAGCAAAACGACTAAAGGTCCATCCTCAGGTCCGGCCACGGCAAGATGAAGATTGATGCCGTTCGTCTCCAAGAATTGAAAACTTAAGTTTGTCATTTAACTAACTCCTTTCACAAATCCTCTTTATCTACTCCTTACCCCTTTCTCCAAATAAAAAGACTCAAAAGCAATGTGCTTTTGAGCCTTTCTATCAATTGATTGTCTTTTTGCCGCCCATATAAGGCTGCAGTACTTCAGGAATCTTGATTGAACCGTCTTCCTGCTGACAGTTTTCAAGCAACGCCGCCACGGTTCGGCCGATTGCCAAGCCGCTGCCGTTTAACGTGTGGACGAATTCAGGTTTGCCGGTTGCTTCCCGGCGGAATTTAATATTTGCACGTCTTGCCTGGAAGTCTTCAAAATTACTGCAAGAAGAAATTTCCCGGTACGTCTCCTGGCTAGGAATCCACACTTCGATATCGTATTTCTTCGCTGCTGTAAAGCCAAGATCTGCTGTACACATTTTCAATACGCGGTATGGCAACCCCAAAAGCTGAAGGACTTTTTCAGCATGGCCCGTCAGTTTCTCCAGTTCATCATAAGAATCCTCAGGCTTCACAAAGCGCACCAGTTCGACTTTGTTGAATTGATGCTGTCTGATTAACCCACGCGTGTCGCGTCCCGCAGAACCCGCTTCAGAGCGGAAATTTGAACTGTAAGAAGCAAAGGCTTGCGGCATCATATCGGCTGTCAGAATTTCATCCCGGTAAAAGTTCGTAACCGGCACTTCAGAAGTCGGAATGAGGAAATAATCCTCTTTTTCAATCAGGAAAGCATCTTCTTCAAATTTCGGCAATTGGCCTGTTCCCGTCAAGCTTTCGCGGTTGACCATATACGGTGGCAGCATCTCTTCATAGCCATGCTCTTCCTGGTGAAGGTCCATCATGAAGTTGATCAATGCGCGCTCAAGGCGAGCCCCAAGTCCCCGGTAAAAGACAAAGCGGCTTCCTGTCACTTTGGCTGCACGCTCAAAATCGATGATGTTCAAATCAGTCCCCAGATCCCAATGCGGTTTTACGTCAAATCCGAATTCAGGTTTGTCGCCCCACGTACGGATTTCTTCGTTATCGTCTTCAGAATCGCCGAACGGAACGCTGTCATGCGGAATGTTCGGTACACGCATCATGATATAGTTCAGGCATTCCTCCACTTCCCGCAATTCTTCGTCAATGGCTTTGATCTTGTCGCCGACTTCACGCATTTTCGCAATGGCGTCGTCTGCATTTTCTTTCGCCCGCTTCATCGCAGCGATATTTTGAGACGCCTCGTTGCGTTCCGCCTTCAATGTTTCAGTCTGCGCAATCAATTCGCGCCGTTTTACATCCAATCCTTCAAAATCATCCAGCACAGAAATATCTTCTCCGCGTTTCGCCAATTTGGCTTTTACTTCTTCAAAATTCGCACGTACAAAACGAATATCCAACATAGTGTTTCCTCCTCCAAATTTTTAATCACATAAAAAAAGACAACAAAAATAGCCCCCATCCCTTGGTAAAGGGACGAGAGCTACCCGCGTTGCCACCCTGATTGATCGGCACATGCCAATCCTCTTCATCACATAACGGCATTAAAACCGGCAATGGCTTCTTTCGCCATGCAACTCCGGGGTGGATTCAAACGCGTTTTTCACCGGTTCGCACCAACCACCGGCTCTCTTTGTAAAAACAATCGCTTTACTACTTCCCATCAACGTTTCGTCTTTGAAATTAATCATACTTTACTATATATTGATTAATTTGGCAAGAGAAGGCCTGATTTGCTGGGAATCATACTTAAAAAATATGCTGTAACGCGATGGTCTTCGGTCAATTCCGGATGGAACGAACAGCCTAGAAACTGACCGTTTTTCGCCATCACGATTTTCCCATCATGGACACATAGCACTTCAGTGGAAGGTCCGGCGCTAACAATGTGCGGAGCGCGGATAAAGACTGCTTCAAAAGCTCCTTCGATCCCATTGATTTCAAGTGGCACTTCAAAGCTGTCCACTTGCCGGCCAAACGAATTCCGTTCAACTGCCACGTCCATAACACCAAGGTGCGGCTGGTCTTCCCCGACCACTGTTTCTGCTAACAAGATCAACCCTGCGCAGGTACCGAACATCGGTTTTCCTGTTTCAGCGAATTGCCGTAATGGTTCCATCATGTTATAGCGATCGATCAAGCGCCGCATGGCCGTACTTTCACCGCCCGGCAAAATCAAAGCATCCAATGATTCAAGATCTTTCGGCCATTTCACAGAAACCGCTTCTGCTCCACATGCTTCAATCGACTGGAGATGCTCCCGGACAGCTCCCTGCAAAGCGAGGACTCCAACTCGTTTCATCTTTACCAGCCCCGCTCCTGCATGCGTTCGCCTGCAGCAATTGTTGAGATCTCAATGCCTTTCATGGCGATGCCCAAGTCTTTTGACAGCTCTGCAATCAATTTATAATCCTGGTAATGGGTAGTCGCCTCGACAATGGCACGCGCAAACCGCTCGGGATTATCGGATTTGAAGATACCGGATCCAACAAAGACCCCGTCTGCTCCGAGTTCCATCATCAATGCCGCATCCGCCGGTGTCGCCACTCCGCCAGCCGCAAAATTGACCACCGGCAAGCGCCCTAGGCTCTTCACTTCTTTCAGAAATTCGTAGGAAGCACCCAAGTTGCGCGCTTCTGTCATCAATTCATCTTCACTCATGGCAATCACTTTCCGCACTTCCGCATTCACCTGGCGCAAATGGCGGACCGCTTCAACAATATTGCCGGTACCCGGTTCGCCTTTCGTGCGCAGCATGGAAGCTCCTTCACCGATTCGGCGCGCTGCTTCGCCCAGGTTCCGGCAGCCGCAGACAAACGGCACGGTGTATTGGTTTTTCAATAAATGAAACTCTTCATCTGCAGGCGTCAATACTTCACTTTCATCAATATAATCGACACCCATCGCTTCCAGGATGCGCGCTTCCACGATGTGGCCAATGCGTGCTTTCGCCATGACCGGAATCGATACGGCTTTCATCACTTCTTCTGTAATGCGCGGATCTGCCATACGCGCGACTCCGCCGTCTCTGCGGATATCGGACGGGACTCTTTCCAGCGCCATTACAGCGGTAGCTCCTGCAGCTTCAGCGATACGTGCCTGTTCCGCATTGACCACATCCATGATCACCCCACCTTTTTGCATTTCAGCCATTCCTCTTTTTACGCGATCTGTTCCATGTTGACTCATTTACTAATTCCCCCTATTTGTTGATAAATTCAGTATAATAGAGATTGACCATATAAAAAGACTCAGTTTCATTCATTTTAATAAGGTCAGTTGGAGGAAAATAAATGGACATGCTCATGTTTCAGCTTCAAAAGCAGTCACCGATTCCGCTATATAAGCAACTTTACAGAGAAATAAAAAAAGCCATCATTGATGGCACCATAGATGTCGACACCAAATTGCCAAGCAAACGGAAATTAGCGGATTTTCTGCAAATCAGTCAAACGACCGTCGAACTTGCCTACTCTCAACTTGTAGCTGAAGGGTTTATCGAATCACGTCCCCGCAAAGGATTTTATGCACAGCCTGTCGAAGAGCTCGCTTATTTAGATGTTCCTCACGACGAGCCGGTCATCAAAGAAACTACTTCCTACAGAGTGGATTTCAACTCCGGCAGCATCGATACCCGCTCTTTTCCATTTGCCACATGGCGCAAACTGGCACGCGACATCCTGGATGAATCCAACCATGAATTATTACTATCCGGCCATTCTCAAGGGGATGATGCGCTGCGTCAGGAAATTGCCCGCTATCTGTATCAGTCCCGAGGGGTAATCTGTGATGTAGAACAGATCGTCATCGGTTCGGGTACGGAACAGCTCCTGCCGCTATTGATTCGCCTGCTTGATAAAAAGCTTGTGTACGGCTATGAGAATCCTGGATATGCGCTGACCCATAGTATATTCAGCCATCATGAGCGACAGTCGGTCCCCATTGAACTGGACCAGGATGGCATCAATATCGGTGAATTGGAAGCCTCCAATGTTGATGTCGCCTATGTTACCCCTTCCCATCAGTTTCCATCCGGCTCTGTTCTAAGTGCCACCAAACGGGCGCAGCTGCTCAATTGGGCCGCAGCCAAGCCGGAACGCTACATTATCGAAGACGATTACGACAGTGAATTCCGCTACACCAGCCGGCCGATACCCGCTTTGCAGAGCATGGACCTAAGCGACCGGGTCATCTACATCAGTACTTTTTCAAAATCGCTTATGCCCTCTCTGCGCATCGCTTATATGGTTCTTCCCAAACGGCTGCTACGGGCATACCAGCAGACCTTTCTTCATTATTCTTCATCCGTGCCAAGGCACGATCAACAGCTGGTCGCCGAATTCATGAAAGAGGGCCATTTCGCGCGCCACCTCAATCGCATGCGCAAGCTATACCAGAAGAAAATCAAACAGTTGAGCACGTCTCTGGCTTTATTCGCTCCGGTGGTTGCAGTTTCCGGTGAACAGGCAGGAATGCACATCGTGCTCACCATCCAAACCCCGTTGAGCGAAGAAGAGCTGGTAGAACGTGCTAAAAATGCCGGTATCCGTGTCACTGGCCTGCAGTCCTTCGACGTTCATAAAAGAGCCGGTACACATCCTAAAATCGTTCTTGGATTCGGCGGCCTGTCGCAAGAAGAAATCCACTCCGGCGTTCTTGACCTGATGTCATGCTGGGAAATTCGGTAGAAAAAGCCGTTCATCATTTTCAGATGAACGGCTTTTCCCATTAAAATAAACCTTTTACAAAACTACCGGCATCATCCCATAAAGAAGATAGGAATCCCCCTGCAGTGCGCATCGACAAGGACACCCAGCCAGCACGCTCTACAGCTTCAGTAGTCACGACTTCAACGTCGTTTTCACTTCCGCTTAAATAGCCATATTCCGTGCCATCCGCTTTTGTCAGCTCGAGCGTTCCCACCGCTAAATCCTTTTCTACTCCTGCTTCAAGCCTGCTGTCTTGGACAACCGTATCATCCAACAGCAATTCCGGCTGATACAATTCTTTATCCGCAGTCCGGATCATCATGGAAACAGGCTCTTTCACTGCAATCGCCACTTCTTCTTCCACGCCCTTTTCAACAGCCAGCGTTTCCTGTCCTTCAAACTGATAGCCTGCGGGAATGATTTCCTCTGTCGTGAACTGGCCAAAACCAAAATCAAACAATGCACGCGTCGCTTCAAAACGGGCTTTATAAGAACCGGCACCTTCGTTGTCCACTGCACCCATGACTACAGCGATAAAGCGGGTATTGTCACGTTTTGCGGTTCCTGCAAACGAATAACCAGCAAAATCCGTGCTGCCGGTTTTCAATCCATCTACACCCTCATACTCATAAATCAAACCAGGCAGCATCGAATTCCAGTTTTCCATCCGTGTTTCATCGGCAGTTCCTTCACGAAAATTCATCACCGGAATTTTTGTCGTTTCCAACACTTCCGGATAATCATCCAACAAGATTTTTGTCAGCTTCGCAACTGAACGCGCCGGCATGATATTTTCATCTTCCTCTTTCGTTCCTTCGGGATGCATCCCCATCAAGCTTGAATTGCTGAGTCCGGTTGAATTGACGAAAACCGTCTCTTCCAAGCCCATTTCTTCAGCTTTTTCATTCATCAGACGGACAAACTCACTTTCCGTTCCTGCAATCGTCTCGGCTATCCCGATGGTTGCCGCATTGGCTGAGAAAATGGCCATTGCTTCATACATTTCTTTGATGGTATAAGCTCCATCTTCACGAAACGGTACATTGCTCAAACGCATGTCCTGAGAAATTTGATAGGCGTAATCCGTCACTTGATATTCCTGATCCCAAGTAACCTTGCCTTCTTCTATCGCCTCGAACAATAGATATTCTGTCATCATCTTCGTCATACTGGCAACCCCTAGAGGCGTCCCGGCATTTTTTTCATAGAGAATTTTACCACTTTCAGCATCCACCAAAATAGCGGCTTCCGCCATTATATTTAATGTTTCTTCCGCTTGGACCTGCTTCGGAACAAATATAGTCAAAGTCAATGCAGCCAATAATGCTGTCAGTAATGTATTGTTGAAAACCTTTTTCACTTGTTGAATACCTCCGTCTATAAGATTCCACATGCTATTTTATCATATTTTTCAGACGCAAAAGTGGAAACATGAAAAAAGCACCTTTTCCGTCATTTGAATGATGGAAAAGGTGCTAAGATAAATTCCGCATACAACAGTGAATGAAGACCGAGTAAATCTTCGCTCTGTGTAGTTTTTTATTAAATTGAGTAGTTAGGAGACTCTTTCGTGATTTGGACATCATGTGGATGGCTTTCGCGCAAACCTGCACCCGTCATACGGATAAACTGTGCTTCATCACGCAAAGTCTGCAAATCTTTTGTTCCACAGTAGCCCATTCCTGCACGAATACCGCCAAGCAATTGGTGGATCGTATCAGAAAGCTGTCCTTTATATGGCATGCGGCCTTCAATGCCTTCCGGAACCAATTTTTTCGCATCATCCTGGAAGTAACGGTCTTTTGAACCTTTTTCCATAGAAGCGATTGATCCCATGCCACGGTATGTTTTAAATTGACGGCCCTGGAAGATTTCAGTGTCTCCTGGGCTTTCAGTTGTACCGGCCAGCAGGCTTCCAAGCATAACTACATGTCCGCCAGCTGCCAACGCTTTGATGATATCTCCAGAATACTTGATTCCGCCATCAGCGATAATCGCTTTACCGAACTTGCGTGCTTCTGTTGCGCAATCATAAACAGCCGTGATTTGTGGAACACCGACACCTGCTACAACACGAGTTGTACAGATCGAGCCCGGTCCAATTCCGACTTTGACGACATCTGCTCCGGCTTCGATTAATGCTCTTGTTCCTGTAGCAGTTGCCACATTTCCTGCAATGATCGCCAATTCCGGGTACTCGGTGCGAATCTGTTTAACCATTCCCAAAACGCCTTCAGAATGGCCATGAGCCGTGTCCAATACAATGACATCGACTGAAGCCTTGACCAATTGCTCAACGCGCTTCATTGTATCTGAAGTGACGCCTACAGCAGCTCCTACAAGTAAACGGCCATGCTGGTCTTTGGCTGCATTCGGGAATTCAATTACCTTCTCAATATCTTTGATGGTAATTAATCCTTTGAGAAGACCCTTATTATCCACAATCGGCAATTTTTCAATTTTGTATTGCTGCAGGATCTTTTCTGCATCTTCCAAAGTAGTCCCTACAGGCGCAGTGACTAACTTCTCTTTAGTCATCACATCGTTGATGATCAAAGAATAATCCTGGATAAAGCGTAGATCGCGGTTTGTAATGATTCCGACAAGTGTAAGGTCATCTTCCCCCTTAACAATCGGTACACCGGAAATGCGGTATTTGCCCATCAAATGCTCAGCATCATAAACCTGGTGTTCAGGAGTTAAAAAGAAGGGATCCGTAATGACGCCATTCTCAGAACGCTTTACAGTCACTACCTGTTCAGCCTGCTCCTCGATGCTCATGTTTTTATGAATAACCCCTAATCCGCCTTGGCGAGCCATAGCAATAGCCATCTTAGCTTCCGTTACTGTGTCCATGCCTGCACTGATCACTGGAATTTTCAACTTAAGGGTTGGTGTCAATTCAACTGCTAAATCAATATCTTTCGGTAAAACTTCCGAGTGAGCTGGTACAAGCAATACATCATCAAACGTTAAGCCTTCTTTAACAAATTTCGATTCCCACATAAGTAGACGCGCCTCCTGCTTCCTTTTAAATATTATTGTTAAGGTTATCAGCGTGGATATGGCGTGTCAAGAAACTGCTAAAAGAAAAATTATTTAGAATAATTAATCAATGTTATTTTAAGCCATTTAAGTCTGCTAATAGGTCTGTTTCATTAGAGAAATTTACTAGTGAGCTTTCGCTGTCAACGGCATATGCCAAGTCGAAATATAGACCTACTTTATGATTTCATAATTCGCTCTCTTTTTCTCCAAACAAAAAAGCCATTACCGGAATCGGTAACGACTTCTTTCAACTGCCCAGCGACGTCTTACTCTCAC
>NZ_CANMXD010000023.1:0-10749 GCF_947501725.1 uncultured Planococcus sp.
CGATCAAGCGAAGCGCGATAGCGTTTCTTGGAGAAAAAGAAAGATATTTCACTGTCCACTTTATTGACAGAAGACCAGAATGGACTGTATTTTGAACGATTCGGACTGTATATCCATTTACCTGGGAATCGATAAGCTGGAAAGCTGAAATGAAAGTGGATTTCTCTCTTGATCAGCAGAAAACTACCGCTTACAGAAATGAAATCTAAATGAAAATGAAAAAACCGCCTGGGTGGCGGTTTTTTCATTTAAGACGAACATCTTCTGGATATTTTTATTTTACGCCAGTACTTCTAAGGAAGCTTAACAATTCATTGTTAAAGCGTTCAGGTTCATCTGCATTCATCCCATGTCCGCTATCCTTAAATGGAACGAGAACCGAGTTGGGAATTTGTTTCTCCAGTTCTTCGCCCAGTTCATATGAACAGATTTGATCTTTTTTGCCATGGAAAATAGCTGTTGGGACTGTAATGCCCGCCAATTCGCCGCGCAAGTCTTCATCTCTCAACGCAATTGCGGAGTTGATGGTTGAATGGGCACCGGCTTCGAGTCCGAGCGTCTGGAACCAGTGAAGGAACTCCGGTGACTTTTTCTGTTCATAGAACATATCCGCAAATTGGGAAAGGAAAGCCGGGCGATCTTCTTTGATCTGTTTAATGATGTCATCCACTTCTTCAGGCTTCAAGTTGATCTTGAAATCCTCGCGTTGTGTGAACACAGGAGCAGCTGCTCCCATCAATAGCAATTTGTCTACGCCTTGCTGGCCAAACTTCGTTAAGTAGCGGATCGCAATCGGTCCGCCCATGGAAAATCCGGCAAGTACGAAATTATCGAGTTTCAAATGATCGATGACCGCTTTAACGTCGCTAGCTGCCGTATCGTAATCATAGCCTGACCACGGCTTGTCTGATTTCCCGTAGCCTCTAAGGTCGATGCCGATAAACCGGAAATTCTGCTGTGCAAGGATGCTGACCTGCGATTCAAACGATTTGCTGTTCAATGGCCAGCCATGGATGAATACTACCGGCTGTCCTGACCCAATATCTTCTGCATAAACTTTCACGCCGTCTTCCACTTCAATATAATGTCCCAAAAATTTTTCCTCCTCCAATTTAAAAACCTGTAATGGTGATAAGGTTCCCTTAGTAGATGAAATATAAACTGTTTTGAATTGAAGATATATTTTCCTATCCTTCAAGTAGAAAGGAATTTGCCACAATAGGAGAAATCCTTTAAAACCGCTATTTCTATCATTAAGTAAGCAAAAAGACATGAATTTTATTGGATAATCCAATATGACTTGACAATAAGGAAAAAACAAGTAAAAATTAAGTAAAACAATTTACTTTATTGATTATAAGGAAGTGGGGTGGAAGGATTGGCTACAATTAAAGATATCGGTGAAAAATCCGGATTTTCTATTTCTACGGTTTCACGTGTACTAAGTAATGACCCGAGCTTATCTGTCCCGGAAGAGACACGCGAAAAGATATTTGATGCCGCGGAACAGTTGGACTACCGTAAAAAAACAGTTAAATCTTTGGTGAAAAACATTGCCTTTTTGTATTGGCTGACTGATAGAGAAGAATTGGAAGACGTTTATTTTAAAACTATGCGAATTGAAATAGAGAAGATGGCCAAGCTTTCCAATGTAGAATTGACTACTTACAAAATCGGCGGGGGCATTAGCCAGATACCGGATAATATCGAAGGTTTCATTGCAGTTGGGACGTTTTCGGACAAAGAAATTGCACACCTGCGAAAGCTCACTTCTCATGGCGTCTTTATCGATTCAACACCCGATCCTGAGCATTTTGATTCGGTAAAGCCGGATTTAGCTCAAATCACGAGGAAAACAATTGATTTTTTGGTCGAGAAAGGTCATCAGAATATCGGGTTCATAGGCGGCACATACCATAACCCCAACACAGACGGCGACGAAATGGACATTCGTGAACAGACTTTCCGTGATTATATGGAGAAAAAGGGACTGTTGCAGGATCGCTACGTTTATTGCCATAGGGGCTTCTCGGTGGATAACGGCTACAGATTGATGACCAAAGCGATCGAGGAACTGGATGATCAGTTGCCTACCGCCTTTTTCATTGCAGCGGATCCGATTGCTGTCGGCTGTCTTCAGGCTTTGAATGAACATGGAATCCAGATACCGAAAAGAGTTAGTGTCGTCAGCATCAACAATATCAGCATCGCCAAATATATTTCGCCTCCTTTGACCACATTCCATATTGATATGGCTGAGGTATGCAAGAATGCAATTTCGTTGTTGCTTGAGCAATTGCTGGAAAAGCGGAAGTGCACAAAGACTTTGTACTTGGGTGCAAACTTAATAGTAAGGAAGAGCGCGAACTAGAAAGCAGTCTGGTAAAACAGGCTGTTTTTTATTTTCGTAAAAATTTTTACTGTTTTCAGTAAAATAATTGTTTACAGTTTTTTCTAACAATGCTATATTGGTTTTCAGGAAGCGCTTTCATCAGAAACTTGGGAGAGAGTTTCGAAAATGACTTGAGAGGGTGTATGTTCGTGAAGAAATATAATAAGTATATCGGGTTAATGAGTGGAGTTGCTTTAAGTCTGAGTTTGGCGGCATGCGGGCCTCAGGACAGCGAAGAGGGGTCTACAGGCGGAGAAGCTGCAGCACAGGATCGTGAACTGATTGTCTGGGAGGATATCGAGAAATCAGACGGCATCAAGGATGCTGTAGCGAAATTTGAAGAAGAAAATGATGTAACGATCAAAGTTGTCGAAAAGCCATATGCGCAGCAGATTGAGGACTTGCGTCTGGATGGCCCAGGCGGAACAGGGCCTGATGTTTTGACTATGGCGGGAGACCAAATCGGAACAGCAGTTGTTGAAGGATTGGTCAAAGAAGTAGCAGTGGGTGAAGACGTTCAATCCATCTACACGGACGCGGCTATGCAATCGCAAATGGTTGACGGCAAAGTCTACGGATTGCCTAAAGCAGTAGAGTCGACCATTCTTTACTACAACAAAGATCTGATAACAGAAGAAGAATTGCCGGCCACGCTTGAAGAATGGTACGACTATTCAAAGGAAACGACAACAGGTGACCAATTCGGATTCCTGGCATTGTTTGACCAGATTTATTACGCACAAAGTGTCATGAGCGGCTACGGGGGCTATATCTTCGGACAGGATGCGGATGGCAACTACGATCCGACTGATGTTGGACTGAATAACGAAGGATCTATTGAAGGCGCAAACTATATCCAGAAGTTCTATGAAGAAGATTTATTCCCAGCTGGCATCATCGGGGAGCAAGGCATCAACGTACTGGAGTCGCTCTTTACTGAAGGAAAAGCGGCTGCCATTATTTCTGGGCCATGGAATGTCGATCCGTTTACCGATGCAGGTGTAAACTTCGGAATGGCTAAATTGCCGGAGTTGGAAAATGGCGAAAACATGAGTTCGTTTATTGGCGTGAAAAGCTACAACGTCAGTGCCTATTCGGAAAATGCGGAACTTGCAGAAGAATTGCTTATCTTCCTGGCAAACGAGGAAAACTCCCGTACAAGATTTGAAGAAACACAAGAAGTTCCTGCAGTAGAAGCGTTGGCGAGCGACCCGGTTGTAGCCGAAAGTGAAGTCGCACAGGCTGTAGCGGAACAATCCATCTTCGCAGAATTGACGCCAAACATTCCCGCGATGAATGAAGTGTGGACGCCAGCTGATTCTGCCCTGCAGACAATTGCCACTGGCAAAGCACAACCGGAAGATGCATTAAATCAAGCAGTTGAAACAATTGAAGGACAAATTGAAGCTACCCATAGCGGCAACTGATCAGCAATAGCGAGAAATGGCGTCAAACCTTAAAACTGTTTGACGCCATTTGTTGTAAAGGCCGGTAAACAAGCGGTTTTACCAGGCCATACATAAAAAGAGGTGAGGAAAGTGCAAGCTCGTAAAAAAGCCTTATTGTTATCAATTCTGCCCGGATTCGGCCAATTTTATAATAAGCAGTGGATTAAAGGGCTATTGTTTCTTGGATTAGGCATATCCTTCTTCCTGGTGTTCGGGGATCTCCTGAACATGGGGTTTTGGGGACTTGCTACACTTGGAACGGAAGTACCGCGTGACAACTCGATATTTCTTTTGGCAGAAGGTCTGATTGCGGTCATTGTAACGGTTTTTGGTCTTGCTTTTTACTATGTGAATTTAAGAGATGCTTATAAAAATGGAAAGCTGCGCGATGAAAATAAGCCATTAAGTTCGCTGAAAAGCGACTATCAGAATCTGATCGCCCAGGGCTACCCATATTTGATCAGTGGACCGTCCCTGTTCATCCTGATTTTTGCGGTCATTTTTCCGATTCTTTTCAGTTTTGCATTGGCTTTTACAAATTATGACCTTTACCATTCTCCGCCGGCGAATTTAGCGGATTGGGTCGGGTTTGATACCTTCGCGAAAATATTCACAGTCGATATTTGGCGCTCCACTTTCTTCAGTGTCCTCGGCTGGACTATCATCTGGACGCTTGTCGCTTCAACGCTGCAAGTTGCTCTCGGAATTTTTATGGCCGTACTGGTCAATCAAAAAGATCTTCGCTTCAAAAAATTTTACCGAACTATTCTCGTTTTGCCTTGGGCAGTTCCAGGGTTTGTCACGATTCTGATTTTTGCCGGATTATTCAACGACAGTTTCGGCGCCATCAACAACGATATTCTGGCGATGTTGGGCATCGATGCCATTCCTTGGCTGACAGATGAAAATTGGACCAAAGTGGCATTGATCCTGATGCAGGGCTGGCTCGGTTTTCCGTTTATCTTCCTGGTCACAACCGGCGTCCTTCAATCGATTCCGGATGACCTCTATGAAGCGGCCCGAATTGACGGCGCCTCGATTTTTGCGCAGTTCCGCAACATTACCATGCCGATGATTTTGATTGCCACGGCACCGGTCATCATTACGCAGTATACGTTTAACTTCAATAATTTCAATATCATCTACCTCTTTAATGGCGGGGGGCCTTCAGTTCCGGGATCCACTGCGGGAGGAACCGATATACTCGTATCCTGGATCTACAAGCTGACCTTGCAGTCGAGCCAGTATTCGCTCGCAGCCGCATTGACGATCTTGTTATCCGTGTTCGTCATCGCGATAGCACTCTGGCAGTTCAGACGCACCGACGCATTTAAGGAGGGAGCTTGAAAATGAATAAAGCAAAATTTTTCCGTCTCCTGATTTCACATGCGATTTTGATCTTTATGGTGATCATCATCATCTATCCGCTGCTCTGGACCGTGGGTGCCAGCTTTAATCCGGGCAACAGCCTGATCAGCACAACCATGATTCCTCAAAACCCGACATTGGACCATTACCGGGAACTGTTCGCGGGAAGCGAAAGCCTCCAATACGTTCAGTGGTATTTAAATTCTTTGAAAATCAGTATTTTTACCATGATTGGTGCAGTAATCTGTGTTTCCTTTACCGCCTACGCCTTTTCACGGTTTCGTTTTAAAGGAAGACAGAACGCATTAACGCTGTTTTTGCTTTTGCAGATGATCCCTCAATTTTCTGCGTTGATCGCGCTTTTCGTTTTAGCACAGATTCTCGGAATGATGAACAGCCACTGGTTGTTGATCCTGCTGTACATCGGCGGCTTGATTCCGCTGAACACGTATTTGATGAAAGGCTACATGGATTCCATTCCGATGGACCTAGACGAAAGCGCCAAAATCGACGGCGCAAGCAACACCCGGATTTTTCTGCAGATCATTATGCCTTTATCCAAGCCGATGATCGCAGTCGTTGCGATGACCGGATTTACGGGGCCGCTTGGAGACTTTATCCTGGCATCAACGATTTTGCGTTCACCAGAGTATTATACCTTGCCGATCGGCCTCTATAATTTGGTGAATGATGTCATGGGTGCCAGCTTTACGACATTTGCCGCAGGCGCCATTTTGATCAGTATACCGATTGCCATCATATTCCTCCTGCTGCAAAAGAACTTTGTCTCAGGTTTGACGGCAGGCGGAACAAAAGGCTGACAGTAAAAAATGCAGCACCTGGAACTGGAAGGAGAACATTATGCTTAAAAACGAAAAAACCTATACCACGGCGGCTGATTTCATGCTTCACGGTGGAGACTACAACCCTGACCAATGGTTAGATCATCCGAAAATTTTGAAGGAAGATCTGAAATTGATGAAGCTTTCAGACAGCAATACGTTTTCGCTGGGAATCTTCGCCTGGAGCACGCTTGAACCACAAGAAGGCGAATACCATTTTGAATGGTTGGATAGCATTATCGAAAACATCCACAGCATCGGCGGCCGCGTCATCCTGGCGACGCCGAGCGGAGCGCGTCCAGCCTGGATGTCGCAAAAATATCCAGAAGTACTGCGGGTTGATGGCTCGCGCGTCCAACAATTGCATGGAGGCCGGCATAACCATTGCTTTACTTCACCGGTCTACCGCGAAAAAACGGCCAAGATCAACCGGATGCTAGCGGAGCGCTACGGCAAGCATCCCGCTTTGCTCATGTGGCATATTTCCAATGAGTACGGCGGCGAATGCCACTGTGACAGATGCCAGGATGCTTTCAGAAGCTGGCTGAAGGAAAAATACGCAGACGATTTGAAGGCTTTGAATGATTCCTGGTGGGGTCCGTTCTGGAGCCATACCTTCAGTGACTGGTCCCAAATCGAATCACCGTCTCCAATTGGTGAAAACATGGTCCACGGTCTGAACTTGGATTGGAAGCGCTTTGTGACAGATCAGACAATCGCTTTCTTTGAAAATGAAGTGACAGCGATCAGAGAGTTGACACCAGAAATCCCGATAACCACCAATTTCATGGCGGACACCCACGATTTGATTCCTTTCCAGAGCTTGGATTACAGCAAGTTTGCAAAGCACTTGGATGTCATCAGCTGGGACGCATATCCGGCATGGCATAACGATTGGGAAACGACTGCGAACTTGGCGATGAAAGTCGGTTTTATCAACGATCTGTACCGAAGCTTGAAGCAGCAGCCGTTCCTTCTTATGGAGTCGACGCCAAGCGCCGTCAACTGGCATAAGGTCAATAAAGCCAAACGGCCAGGCATGCACCTGCTGTCTTCAATGCAGATGGTGGCGCATGGTTCGGACAGCATCCTGTATTTTCAATGGCGCAAATCTCGCGGTTCTTCGGAGAAATTCCATGGCGCGGTCGTCGATCATGACAATAGCACAGAAAACCGCGTCTTTAAGGAAGTGTCCAAAGTTGGTGCGACTTTAGGGAAACTATCCCAAGTGGTCGGAACCAATCGCCCGGCAGAAGTCGCCATCCTTTACGACTGGGAAAACAACTGGGCGCTCGACCACGCCCAAGGCTACGGAGCAGAAACAAAGTCCTATCCGCAAACTTTGCAGGAGCATTACCGGCCATTCTGGGAAAAGGATATCCCAGTCGATGTCATTACAAAAGAACAGGATTTTTCAGGCTATAAATTACTCATTGTGCCGATGTTGTACTTAGTGAGCGAAGAAACGATCGCCCGGCTAAAGCGTTTTGTGGCAGACGGCGGCACCGTGGTGATGACCTATATCAGCGGAATCGTCAACGAGTATGACCTAACGTATTTAGGCGGTTGGCATCAGGACCTGCAGGATGTATTCGGCATCAACCCGGTTGAAACCGATACGCTGTATCCAAGCGACACGAATACGGTCCATTATGGCGGGCGGTCCTATGAACTGACGGACTACGCGACAGTTTTGGAAAATCATTCAGCTCACGTCGTCGGGACTTACGAACAGGATTTTTATGCAGAGACTCCGGCAGTAACAAGCAACCGCTATGAAAAAGGGCAAGCTTATTACATTGGAGCCCGTTTGGAAGAGCAGTTCCACCGTGATTTTTATCAGAGGTTGATCAGCGAATTATCGCTCCAACCGATATTGCCGATTGCGCATAGTCCAGGTGTTTCGGTCCAGGTACGACAGGGTGAAGGGGTCAATTACGCATTCGTCATGAATTTCACCGAGCAGGAGCAAACCGTGTCAATCGATGCGGCAGCGAAAGACTTGGTGACCGGGGAAGACCTGTCGGGTGAGCTGGCACTGGCGAAGTATGAAGTACGGATTTTGGCAGTAACTAGCTAGGGAGAAGATTCTTTTTTGGTGGAAAGTGAGTTTGGCTGGTAAATGGGTGAGTTTGGACAGTATTCGGGCTGATTTGGACAGTATTTGGTGCAGAACGGACTGTATTTCGTCCAGTTTGGACTGTATATCCAAATAATTGAAAAAAACAGCTTTGAACATCGAATTTTGGTCAAATGACTCCGTTATTTCGTCCAAATCTTGATATTTCCTGTGAATAATTCACCGGGATTCCAACACTTAAGCAGCTCACAGAATATAATTTTACAAAATCCCCTATATATACACCACTGGTATCCGCTCTGCATAGGAAAACTATTGAGCGGATGCTTTTTGCAAAGATCCAACTGCTCCAGGTTGTAAAAGGATTCCCAAAATCCTTTTTGACAATAAATCAAAGGATGTGGAAAGAGGATGACAAAGAGTGGGAAATGGAAAGCTTTACTTGCGGCTGCATCTACAGCTGTCATGGTCATGGGTTCACTTGGCTTAAGCAATGCAACTGCAATGGCTGCAGAGCCGGAACCGGTAAAGGCGGATATCTTCGTTGAACGTATTCCGGGAATCGATGACGATTTTATTAAAGGCGTCGATGTGTCCAGCATACTTGCGCTGGAAGACAGCGGAGTGAAATTTTACAACAAAGACGGTAAAAAGCAGGACATCTTCAAGACACTGGAGCAATCGGGTGTCAATTATGTCCGGATACGCATTTGGAACAATCCTTACGATTCAGAAGGAAACGGATATGGCGGCGGCAATAACGATGTGGAAAAAGCCATTGAAATCGGTAAACGTGCCACTGCAAATGGCATGCAGGTGCTGGTGGACTTCCATTACTCTGATTTCTGGGCGGATCCTGCCAAACAGCAGGCGCCAAAAGCCTGGGCAAACTTAAATTTTGAAGATAAGAAAAAAGCGCTTCATGACTTTACCTCGGATAGTGTCCAAGCGATGCTCGATGAAGGTGTTGATGTAGGCATGGTGCAAATCGGCAACGAAACCAATGGCGCCATGGCTGGAGAAAAGGACTGGAACAAGATGAGCCAGTTGTTCAACGAGGGAAGCCGCGCAGTCAGAACCGCTGATTCCGAAATCCTGGTCGCGCTGCATTTCACTAACCCCGAAACAACGGGAAGATATGCATCGATCGCCAAAACCCTTAAAGAAAATCAGGTAGATTACGATGTTTTTGCCAGCTCCTATTATCCATTCTGGCACGGCACCTTGACAAATTTGTCATCAGTCCTTAAAAATGTAGCGGATACGTACGATAAAAAAGTGATGGTGGCAGAAACTTCCTATGCCTATACGGCAGAAGATGGCGATGGCCACGGAAACACCGCGCCGAAAAGTTCCGGCCAAACCTTAGACTATCCAATAACGGTCCAAGGACAGGCGCATGCTGTCAGAGATGTGGCGGCAGCCGTGGCAAAAATAGGGGATGCGGGCCTCGGTGTGTTCTACTGGGAACCGGCTTGGATTCCGGTAGCGTCCGACAAAAAATTGAAGAAAAGCAAAATGATCTGGGAAAAATACGGTTCCGGCTGGGCAACAAGCTATGCTGCAGAATACGACTCTGAAGACGCCGGCGAATGGTATGGTGGCAGCGCAGTCGATAATCAGGCCCTGTTCGACTTTTACGGCCGTCCGTTGCCGTCCTTGAACGTTTTTAAGTATTTGGAAACGGGAGCAGTAGCTCCATTAAAAATTGATGAGGTAAAAGATCTCTTCATCTCTGCTGTTGCAGGAGGCACAATTATGCTGCCTGAAACAGTGACTGTTACTTACAATGACAGAAGCGAAGGGTCGGCCCAAGTCACATGGGACGAAGAAACGTTGCAGCATGCGATTAATAACGGCGCCGGCAATTACGTAATTAATGGAGAACTGGAAGACGGTCAAGCGATCAAAGCCAACCTGGAAATCAGTCCGGAAAATTTCGTGAAGAATCCAGGATTTGAAAGCAGTGACCGAAGCGTGTGGGACATTACCTACCGAAACGGTTCTGCGCCTCACACGAACTATCAAAACAAAGCCTCAGATGCCAAATCGGGCAACTATTCGCTGCATTTCTATTCAGCGGACAGAATTGATTTCCAGACTGAACAGACTATTACAGGTTTAAAACCCGGATATTACAAGCTCTCAGCCTTCGTGCAAGGCGGAGATGCCGAGAACGCTGAAATGTATATTTATGCTGAAACGGAAGGCAAGAGTTACGCGATGGAAACCTCCGTGGCGGGATGGGCCAACTGGAACCAACCGGAAATAGAGGGTATCTTTGTGGAAGACGGCACAGTGACCATTGGCGGCAGCGTGAAAGCGGATGGCGGCGCCTGGGGGAGTCTGGATGACTTTTCTTTGTACCGGGTACAAGATGCCGAGGCGGCTAATCAATAAATGAAAATCTGATGTGGCAATTAAAAAGTGGTTTTCGTCCGTGAGCGGCTTTCGCTCATGGACAAAGGCAGTTTGCCGCGCAAACTGTTTCCATTCTGCTCTTATTTGTTGGAATTCGAGTTTGGCAAGTAAATCGGGTTGTTTTGGTCTTCTGTCAATAAAGTGGACAGTGAAATATCTTTCTTTTTCTCCAAGAAACGCTATCGCGCTTCGCTTGAT
>NZ_CANMXD010000024.1:0-7702 GCF_947501725.1 uncultured Planococcus sp.
TTGATCCAGCTTCCGATCGCTGGCGATCACGTTATCGACCATATCATCAAATCGCTTTTCATGAGCCTCGATGGTGCTTTCGATGGCTTCCGTGGCCCTCGCTCTTGCTTTAAGTGCTTCAAAGTCCTCTACCGGCAATTTCACGTGATTCCGGTCAAAGAGAGAGGGTTTGCTGACTTGCAGCTCATCGACCTTCTTAGAAGCCGTCAGCGCATTTCTAAGGGCATCTGTTTCCTTCTCAAGGGTTTTAATCTCTTCATTGAGCGTCAATGCCTTAAACCGGCTCATTTCAATGTGTTTCCGATCAGAGGCAATGCCCCGTTCGACATCAAAACCTACACTTTGCATGTGTTTCGGGAATTCCTCCTGCATCCACTGTAATTCCTGCCGATTAAAGACATTCTTGCCCTGGAGTTTGCCGTCACGCATTGGAACGACCCCTAAATGCATGTGAGGCGTTTTCTCGTCGTTGTGAACCGTCGCATACGCGATATTTTGCTTGCCGTAGCGTTCCGAAAACAATTTATGGCTTTCCTCGAAAAAGCGTTTCTGTTCAGCCGGATCCAATCCATCGAAAAATTTCCGGTCCGAAGTCACCAGCAGCTCATTGACGAGCACCGCATCTTTTCGGGTTTTCCGTTCGCTCACTTTTTGGCTCTCAATGATGGCTTTTACGTGTTTGTTGTAATCAATTTTTTCTTGATGGAGCAAATCATAATTCAAGTGCGCACGGTCCGGATCGATGTCGGGATTCGTCCGGCTTTCCCGTTCTCGCTGGTTGTGAAATTGCATGCCCTTTAAATCCGGACTTTTCATTTTCTGCATCCGTACCACAGCAAAACTCACAAAAACACGCCCCCTTATCTCGGTCAACTTCCATGTAAAGTATAGCACACTATACTTTACTGCCGTAAAGGTGTGCTCTCCGAGGGCAAGATCGAAGGTCAAAAGCAAGGGGCTGCATCCTTTGGGATGCGCCCCCCAAGGTCAACGGCATGGGGTCGATCGTCCTCGATGGACGATCATTCCCCAGTAGTTCAAGAGCAAGAAAAGACAGCCGGCTTCGGCTATCTTTTCCGGAAATCAAGAGCAAAAAAAGGATGGTCCGGTTGCTCGGCCATCCTTTTCCTTTAAAGATTTCTATTATCAGCAACCTTGCGATAAAAAGCAAACCTTCTTCATTTTGTCTTACCCATTCCATATTTTTCTGCTCGATATTGAGCTACTTTATTATTGATTACATCACTAATAATTTCATACTCTTTCTGTTTTAGAAGTCCTCTGTTTTCGGCTTCGTTATATAAATAACTCAAAAAACCAGCACTTTCTTTAGAAAACCGATATGCACAATTATATTCTTCATAAATTGCTAGCTTTTCTTCTTCTGTATAAAGTTGGCCAGGGTCCTGTATTGCCTCGAAAAATTCAACGCGAAGATAATTAGTAGGACGCCCTCGTTTTAATATCACTTCCACATCGCTGTTGTAGAAAGTTATGTATTTAACATTGTTCCAAAATTTTTCATCAGCATTTAGTACCCGACTAGTATTGCGCTTTAAACTAATTATTTTGGTCTCCATCAAATCAATCCCTTTCTTCCAGCCAGTTATAAAATTCCACTTTCTTTAATGAGCCAGTTGATAAAACTCTATGATTTTTTTTAAGTAGCCTATTTAATTCTCTAAAATTCCACACAGCTTTCTGAATTAAATTACTCGCTTTTTCGCTAGTAATACCAATAGATTCACTAGTGAATGCTCTCATTTCTTCGATTTCTTGTATCAAACGAATTGCACGCTGTCTATCGTTTTCGTCATTTATATTCACGTATTGGAACATATCATCGAAAACAATATCTATAAGGCCTTGAATCTCTTTGATCTGTTTCTTTGTAGCACCTGTTACCCTTGCGCCACTCGACCATTCAATTTTAAAACCGGCGATTGAACGTCCTTCTTTTTCATCTTTATAAGAAATTATTAAACCCGTATGTTCATTGATTTCTTTAATAGCTATATCTAATACATACTTTTTAAACAAACTCGTATTATTGAGATACGCTTTTTTATTTTCGACACCAAATAATTTCATAAGAGCTTCTTTCGAAATAATCTTGTACCAGTGGTCATAATGAGAATTTATGTAATCGTATAGAGTCCATGAAAAACTGCTCTTAAACTTTGAGGCGACTGTTAAATCAGTTGTAACATATTTATCTTTTAATTCGAGAATATGAGGAATCATATCTTCTGTCCAAGTAAAGCTGAACAGTCCATTTTTGTATTTCATTTTTGCGAACACATTCCAATATTCGAACGTGTCACTCTCCAAGTCTTCCCAAGCTACTTGTAAACCTAAAATTCGCTGCGAATCTTTTTTAGCATCATTAGTCCGATACTGGACGATTTCAAACTTTTTTTCGAATTCAGATTTGTGAAATTCAGTTACTCCATCCTTTTGAGTAGAAAAAATAGAAAATGCTAGCAGTTGCATTTGATTTAAGCTCAACCCATGGTTTAGTTTTGCCATAGATAACTCATTACTTTTTTGAATCGAATTTTCATAAGAAATTATTTGTTGTTTAGAATTTGATCTTCCCATAATCAATCTCTCCCCTTGTTGGTTATGAAATAAATACTCCTATCAAAATGAATGTTAATATTAATTTTCTTTCTTTAAATATAACTTATGAAAGTAATTTTACAACAACTTTCATTTGAAAAGGAAACATTCTTTCAATAAACAGGAGCATTTCTTTCAATAGACAGGAGTATTTCTTTCTTTTAAATCTTCAAACCCTTGGGACTCTAAGCTTCATAGGATGCCTTAAATAGAAAGAACTTAATAAATCTTTTTAAATAATATATATAAGCAAAATTTCATTTTGAAAAAATGAAAAAAGCCACCGGATACTGTCGGTAGCTTAAATCAATTTTACAGGCGAAATGCTTTTAAATTGCTCTCGATTTGCTCGTCTGTGATGCCGATGTAACGCAAGGTGATTTGCGGATGGGCATGGTTCAAGATATTCTGCAGCTCGGCAATGTCTTTAAACTGCTTGTAATGCCAATAGCCGAATGTTTTGCGCAAAGTATGCGTGCCAATGCCTACGGTGATATCAACCATCTGTGCGGCTTTCTGAAGCTGTCTGTACGCTTGAACGCGCGTAATCGGTCCATTTCCCTTGCGACTGGGAAAAAGCCACTCAGCGCCCTCTAACGTGCGAATATAAGCATCTAGTTCGTCGTAAATGTTGCCGAGGTGGATCGTCCGGCGCTTTCCGGTCTTTCCTTCACGCAACGCCACCACTGTTTTGCCCTGGATCTCGCTCGTTTTGATGGTTAACAGATCCCCGACACGCAAGCCGGAATTGATGCCCAGGAGAAACAGGATGTAATCCCGTTCGCTGCACCACTTCTTCAAGCTCCATTTCATGTCCTCGATCTTTTCGAGTGATCGGATCGGCTGGACGTCTTTGATTTCGCTTTGTTTGGTCATGGGAAGCTCCTTTCAGTTAGCTGCTAAAGAATTATTTCTAGAAAAAACGGATGTAAGGATCTATTCAAGGTGTTTTGAGAAAAGAAAAAAGAGCGCCGCCAAGGAAAAGCGAACGCAGGAAATTCAAGGATTTGAATGTATCATTTTTTCTAGTAAATCCAATTTTAGTTGTTTTTCTCGGGAAGTCAATAGAATGGGGGTTTTGAATGTAACTTAATTAGCATTAAGTTACATTCAAAATTCTATAAACGATTCATCAAAATTCCTCTTTTTTGAAAAAATGAAACTTAATTGGAAATCAGACCGTACATTAAAAATATCAGTCTTAAAATTTTTAAAGGAGGCGATGATCATGAAAGTTTTTTACTGGAATCTTTCGGATAGGGAGAAATTTATTCGGTCACTTTGGACAGGTGTATTGGCATTAGGATTTTTATATTTTGCTGCTTACATGTATGAAGGTGGTTCATTCGTTAAATTTTATTTGCCGATAATCGTAACTATAGGTATGTTGATTTCGCTAATTTATAAGTATCGAAAATACAAAAAAGCAGTGTAACCTAAAATCATATAAATCCCTTTAACGCTGAATGTGAATGTAACTTAATTGCTAATAAGTTACATTCAGTTTTTCTTATAAAAGCCCAAAAGCTCTTATTGTCGGTATGCATATCAACGATAAGAGCTTTGATTTCGTACTGCTTCAAGACGACTGTTTTCGACTTTTTTTCTGAATTAAATTAAGTAAATAGACTGCTAATAAAATAAGTGCCGTAATCACTAAAGAATAACCGGCTGTTCTGAAAAAATATTCGGAATCCGTTAATAATGCTGCTGAAGAAAGTCCGTTTACATCAGTTGTCATTATTGTGCGATCACCTAGCCAATAAGTGAGAATAAACACAATTAAAAATGAGAATCCAGCAACTTTCCAAAATTTGTTGTTCATTGTACCCCTCCTAAATAACAAATCCATATATACCAAATTGTACCATGGATGTGAATGTAACTTAATTCACAATAAGTTACATTCAACATTTAAAAACTCGATTGATCGCTAGATAAAAAATCATATTAGTTTATTGCCTTCCTTCTAGCTTTTAAATATTTGTTTATCATCATTGCGACCAAAAGAATCAAAAGAATTAAACCAATATCAACGTTTATAGAAATTAAGAAGAAGAATCCTAAGAATAAATTAGCAGACGTAATAGCAAAGAGAGACCAAAATAGCTTCTCGTCTTTTTTCAAAAAGAAGGTAATAGCTCCACATATCAATGACACTAGTAGAATGAGAAATACCAGAATAAGTGGATTAATATTAGCAATCGCATATACCAATTCGTTTAAGTAAGACATTTAGACATTCCTCCTGCCATTTTCAGATTAATATCTTAAAGTCGACTATAACATTTTATGGAAATGATTTATTTTTAGCGTTCTTGAATGTAACTTAACTGCACATAAGTTACATTCGTTTCCGCTGAAATAGTACCCTTTATTTGTTCCAGATTCTTGCCCATAAACCTCGGGTGTCTTTTTTGGGTGTGACCGTTTCTGATTCGCTTTCTGGCTGCTGTGAGGGCGATTCTGGCGCATTTAATTCTGGTTTCTCCGGTACGTGTGCAAGTAATTGCTTCTGCTGATCTTCCAACACATCAATTTTCCGCTGCATCTTCTCCAGCACTTCAACAAACATCAGATCCCGTTCTTTTTGACGCTCTTCTTGTTGCTGCAGCTGGATTTTTAGCTGTTTCACTTCATTTAGCGTAGCAGTTGCTATGTCGTCGCTATCGCGCTCACGTGGCGCTACAGAGATATTCTTTTTCAAATCCCTAGAAGCTTCTGCAACAGACTCTTCCAGTGATTTCTTACCGCTATGGACTGCCGCTATGATGCCTTTAATCGCTATGTATTCGCTATCCGTATAAAGTCGGGCGTTTTTATGCGTTCGTTTGAACTGGATGCCTTCCTGTTCCAGCAAAGCCGAATATTTCCGTAATGTGGAGGGCTGGATCTTTAACTTTGTACTTACTTCACTTGGAGTCAACATCTATTATTCGCCTCCGTTTCCTTTTCTTCATGTTATAAGAGTCCGATCAATCCTGCATCTTCTTTTTTAGTAAAAGGTTCATAAAAAAAGAAAATTGGAGAAGATGCTACAGGCCAGCAACTTCTCCAATTTTCTTTTATAAGACTTCCGATAATCTGATGATATGTAAACTAAAATTTCGGCATAGTTCTTTTATTTTTATTTACACAAGATATTCTATCTCTCTCAATATCTTGCCAAACACCGCTTAGTGCCTCTTCGCTCTCAATAAAACCAAATTTCACAGTAAAATGAATGAATTACAATAATAATAGTAAAAAGAATTATATAAAAAAGTCACCAAATGCTATTTTCAAGTGTGTAGTAAGTGAAGAAAGGAGTTGATAAGCTTTGCACCAGTTTGTTTCTACAACTGAAATAGAGATAGATATAGACCGAATGGTAGATACGTACGGAAACATGTTATTTCGGATATGCCTAGTTATTTTATGCAACGAATCCGATGCGGAAGATGCTGTGCAAGATACATTTATTAAATATTTATCGAAGGCTCCTACTTTTAACGATTCCGAACACGAAAAGGCTTGGTTCATTACGGTAGCAACGAATCGCTGTAAAAATATGCGAAGATATAATATTATTCGCAGACATTTAGATATAAATGACTTGCAACTATATTGTAGAAATGAAGAAAATTACGGTTTACTTGAAGCTCTTATGAAACTGCCTCACAAGCAGAAGGCGGTATTATTACTCCACTATGTAGAAGGCTATAAGATTGAGGAAATAGCGAAAATACTTAGCATTACAGCAGCAGCAGTTAAAAAGCGATTACAGCGAGGCAGAGAGCTTCTTCGCCAAAATTATCGAGAGGAGGAAAAGTGATGGATGAACGAAAGATAAAAGATGCCGTCAACTCAATTGAAATGTCTAAAGCAATAGAAAATCGGTTGAAAACGAAATGCTTTGACCCAAACCGAGAAAAGTCTCGCCAAATCAATTTTAAAAAGTGGGGCTCTGTCGCAAGTGCTGTTGGCATTCTTTTATTACTTCTGATCAATTTGCCGTTTATCAGTAATTACGGGAATTCTCAAATGGCCACTTTTACGATTACAGCTTATGCGGCTGATAATACAGGTCATGAACTTTTAAAAGAAAAAACGACATTTGATTTAGCCACTTTAGAAAGAATAGGTGTTTTAACTAGTATAAGTGGGGACGGTGATAATTTAATTTTCACCAATGTTTCACTCAATGTTTCTGGAGAAAATATAGACTCCATTTTCTATGAAATCAATAAGGGAACTTTTATTGAAGATGTAATTTTGTCTAAGGAAGAAGTAGCCAACTGGGATAAGCTGGTACTAGAAAAAATTAATTATTTAACCAATGCACCCAATTCAGAAATATTCCAAGGTATAAAATACATTGGTAATACCTTTACGGTTAAATATAGCGAGCAGCAAAAATATAAATACTCCCTAGCGATTCCCCCGCATAATTCGTTAGAAGAGGAAATATTAATTAACGTAACTGTAACTTATAAAGATGGCACTTCTGAGCAACAGGATATTGTTGTAAATCACGAATCAGGTTCTATTTCATTAGTGCTTGATTAACCATGAAGGATTGAACATAATTTCTGAGTTTTCTTTTCAAACCGTTCGCAAATGTGGTCATACACTTTGCGAACGTTCTTCTGTCTCAAGCTAAATTTACGAACGAATTATTGCTTTTTTTTTCATTTTTATCTATGTATTTTTTACATCCGAAGGCGACAAGTGAATCCCTTTCACCACCCCGATTTTGGGGTGGTGTATAACTGGGCACTCTGCGTGAAGACTTTCTGCGCCTTTTAGCGTTCCAACTCTTGGTCTTTTTTTCTAGCAATATTGTTTTGCTTTTCTTGCTGACGCTCTTTTTGCCATTCTTTGAATTTCTCCAGCTGGGATTTTGCAAATTCCATCAAAACATTCAACTGGCTTTTCAGGGTTTTGTTTTCCTTCTGCAGTTCCAGCTTTTCTTTTTTCAATCCGCTGTTTTCTTTCTGCAGCTGCGCCGTTTTTATTTTTTCTTGATCCAGCTTCCGATCGCTGGCGATCACGTTATCGACCATATCATCAAATCGCTTTTCATGAGCCTCGATGGTGC
>NZ_CANMXD010000025.1:0-7511 GCF_947501725.1 uncultured Planococcus sp.
ATCTGTTAAAAATCAAAACGACCGAGATCCAGGAAAAGAAAGTTGTGTCACTTCGGGAAGGCAAGACCGGGAAACGCCGGACTATCCACCTCGGCAACATCTATGACGAGCTAAATGCTTATATCGACACGTTAAACGGCACAGAATGGCTATTTCCAAGCCGGAAAGGGCAAAATCCGATTACAAGGGTCCAAGCCTACCGGCAGCTCAACAAGGCGGCTCAAATGGTCGATATGCCGGACGGCATCGGCACGCACACCTTGCGCAAGACATTCGGCTACTGGCATTACAAGCAGTTCCGGGACATTGCCGAGCTGCAGAACATCCTCAACCATGCCCATCCGCAGATTACATTACGTTATATCGGTATCACGGACGAACAGATCGAGAGCAATCTGAAGGCGTTTCGTCTGTAAATTCAATCGAGCTGTTTAATGTTAAGTCGATGTTTGAATCATCACGAAAGCCAGTAAGGCAAAGAGTGCAGCCAGCAACATCATAATCCCAAACATAATCCGGCTTCCCTTTTTTTCATCTGTCGCATATTTTTCCTGAAGGTAGGCGACCCACTTCCAAACAAGAATATGAGTCATGATGATAAAAGCGAGAATAATCACTGTTATAAAAATCTGCATCATAAAACCTCTTTCTTGGAGAAAATTGGATTTTTCTTTATACTCCCCATCATTTCACGACATCTCTCCTTTTTCCAACTGAAACACATCTGGTAGGTAAATTAGAAGAAACCCCTACAGATACAATTCGATGAGTTTTTCACGGAGTGAAAAACTCATCGGCAACGACCGGGTATATAATCACTAAGCAATAATTGGATTGAATGGGCCGGCTGCTAAACGTGAAAACGTTTGGCCATCGGCTTGCTTTTTGGTTTTGGGGACGAGCGATCAGCTGCGTTCCCGAAACCTTCTTTTGGGTTTTTGGGGAGGGTCAAGGGAAAGCATTTCCCTTGTAGGTTTGGGCAACGCCCAAGGTCTTCGGGGGATTGGGGGACTCCCCAACAAGCTGTAAATGGGTACCATTTACGAAGCTTGCCAACCCTCTATTATGCTGATATACTCGGAGCACACCAACGAGTAGGAAGCATAATTTCAATCGCAGATTGAAAAGGAGGGGCGGTCTTTTTGGGAGAGAACAGGAAAGAGAATCGGCAGATTAAATTTCGGGTGAACGACCTCGAATTCCAGCAGCTTGAGCAGATGGCTCAAGCTGCTGGAATGAGTGTGCCGGCCTTCTGCAAGAAGCAGGCACAAGGGGCGAGAATGACGCCTCCCAAGATCGATCGGGAGGGGGCATTTGAGATGGCTCGGCAATTGCGCGCGATTGGAAACAACGTCAATCAGTTGTCCAAGCGAGCCAATGAGGGGGCTGCGGTTCCGAAAGAGGAAGTGCAGCGCATAGAGAAGGAGTTGCAGGCCTTATGGCAACAATTCAACTCGGCAATACAAAAGTAGCGACAAAGCTAATTTCCTATGCCGAAAAGCGCGCGAAAGAACGAGGCGGAGTGGATTGTCCAGCAGAATATGCCAAGGCGCAATTTAAAGCCACCAGAGAGCTCTGGGGAAAGACAGAAGGCATTCAGGCCCATCATGTCATTCAATCGTTTAAACCAGGAGAAGTGACGGCTAAAATGGCCAATGAAATCGGCCAAGACTTAGCCAGGAATATTGCTAAGGGACATGAAGCAGTGGTGTATACCCATACCGACAAAGACCACATTCACAATCACATTGTGATTAATGCAGTCAGTTTCGAAAATGGCAGCAAGTATCAATCCTCTAAGAAGGACTTGTACAAGATTCGGGAACAAAGTGATCAACTTTGTTTGTCCAAAGGCTTGTCGATCGTCAAAGAACCCACGGCCCAAATTCGCTATACCCTCGCGGAAAAAGCGTTGCTAGAAAAAGGAAAAGACAGCTGGAAAGACGAGATTCGGGAAAGCATCGACAGCATCAAAGGCCAGGCAACCAGCCTGCCGAATCTCGCCCATCAGTTAAAAGCGCAGTTTGGCATTGAAACCAAAATCACCAATAAAAACATCAGCTTCAAGCACCCCGATTTTGAACGGTTTGTCCGGGGAACAAAACTAGGCTTGGCTTATGAAAAGGAGACGTTGACGCATGAGTTTGAAAGACAAATTGAACGAGGTCAAGAGCGAGGAAGCGCCGATTTACCAGACGCAGCCTCTGCCAAATTCGAACGAACTGGAAAAACTGATGAAAGAAACGAACGAACTCAACGCCCTGATGAAAAGCTACATTCGGGTTCACATGGACAAGGACGGGACCAGTCAAATGACGCTGGACAACGAACTGTCGAAAATCACGAAAGTCAGCCAGGACGTCCAGGAACAGATGATTTCGATTTTGAAAGCGCTCGAGAGCACGCAGCGCGATTACGGGAATCAGCTTCTGCAGCACTTGGAGACTGGCAAGAGCGAGATGGCAGCGAACAACGAAACGACCGTCCAGAAAATGAGCAAGATCGAGGGCATGTTGGACAACAGCATGAGCCAGTTGAATCGCAGAATGAACGAAAACATGAAAGACCTCGAGAAAAAGAGCGCGACCTTGGCCCAGAGCGTTAGAAAAAGCGCCTTGCTCAGCTACTGGTCAGATGTTGCCAAATACGGCTTAGGGACGGCTGTATTCATCGTTCCCGTCTATTTGGGGGTAAAGCTCCTCTTCTCGCTTATGGGCGTAGAAATGCCTTAAAGAATGGATTTAAATCCCAACCAATGAATGATAAACTGGTGGAGATTTTAAAACTGAAGGTAAGGTTGTGTAAAAATGAAAAGTACCGGTGTTGTACGAAAAATAGATCCGCTAGGCCGTCTTGTGTTTCCCATCGAATTAAGACGAACCATGAATTTAAATGAAGGCGATGCCATGGAAATCTTCGTGGACGGCGACTTTGTGCTGCTGAAGAAATACCAGGCGCATCGGGCGTGTGCCGTAACCGGTCAGGTACTAGCAGAAAACAAAGAGTTTGCTCCGGGACTGATTTTAAGTCCGGAAGGTGCTCAGATTTTGTTCGATCAACTGCAAAAAGAAAACAGCTGATGAGTGAAAAATAAGCAATTCAGCCACATTCCCCTTTTTTAAGGCCCTTACCGGTCTTGAAAAGGGGATTTTTTCACTCTGGCCAAAAGGAATCCTCTACGGGATCAGCTTAAATCTTCTAACCAGTTATAAAAACGGACTTTAGGCGTTGCAGACTGCTGCACAGCAGGTGTTGAAACCACTAAATACCGCTGATTAGCCATTCCTTCACTGAAAACAGCCACGATATTGCGTATTTCTACCCCGTTCATCATATTAATCGCCATTTTATTGAGTAATTGCATCGCTTGAAGCACTTTTCTCTCGTCACAGTCCATTCCAACCCGTAAAGCAATCGTTCCAGCGACCGTTTTGATGGAATCAGGGAACGGAAACGCCATAATTTCATCAAATAACATGAGTTGAAATTGGTTAGCCTGATAAACTTGCAACTTTTCGCGTGTTTTTTGTTGGTCTTGATGGGCCTCTTGCACATCATTTTCAATAGCTTGCTGTATACTATCTCTTTCTTGTAGTGAATTAAAAGAGTTAATATGGTTAGAACTCGTTTTTTGCCCTTCTACGCTTACAGCCCCAACAGGTTCAGCGTTTTGAAGAGGTGCAACTAGAGGTGCAAAAGGAGGTGCAACTGCATCCGATACAGGCAGTGAATCAAGGAAAAAGACCTCTTTTAAAATTTGGTGGAAGTTCGGGTGTTCTTTGTATACGAAAATGTATTTCCCTGCCTTGTCATCTGCTAGCCGGGCCACAACCAGTTGATCCGTTTCTTTTATCGAAGCGACAGCGCTTTTTACGGTGCGGACCGAGCAATTGACCTTTTCTGCCAGTTTATCTGCACCGATTTTGCAAATACCGGTGCCACTCAATAAATAAATGATTTCATCCAACACTTGTTTTCGTTTATTCGGGAATAAGTGGCCAAAACTTTTGCCCATCTGAAAAACTTTCTCTTCAATCGTGGAAAGGATGGTTTCTTTGCGGATCTTATTGCAGTAACCGCCTTGGAAAAAGCGTTGTACGTCCTGGTTATAAGCTGTTAAAAGTGTCATTGAGATTTCTCCTTTTCAGGAACAGAAAAAGACACCGTTTCCCGATAAACATAAGGGGAAACAGTGTCTTTTATACTCAAATCAACTAAAAGTAAGCTAAAGAGAATAATATCTCTTGAAACTAACTGCATTAGCCCTTAAAATAAAGGGTATAACTAAAGTTAGTTACAAGAACTTCGACAAGTGTTTTCCCTACCTTGAATAGGGGGAACGGTTACAGGGTGCTTCCAACACCACTGTAACAGTTGAGGTTCTTTTTCCGTTCATATTCTAATTACTGACAATTCTACAGATAAATTTTCCGCAAAGCAACAGCAAATAATCGTGTTTTTAAAACACTTGAAGCCTGAGTATATGGATTTACCGTTAATAAAGAACCATTTTTGGACATAGTAGAAAGAATAGGATGAAATCCAAGCACCCTTCGGGTGTTTTTTTTATGGCCTACCTTATAAAGTTTTAGAAGCTTCTGCTTAAAGATACTTTGCGATACAACGCAATTACTTTCCGATTTTGTTCTTCCCATTCAGGCGTTTTCTGCATAGGGATATTAAAAGCTGATTCTAGTTCAGTCATAAGAGCAGACAGCATGAGATCTTTCTCATGGTTTGGTAAGTTACTGTGCATGAGTGTTTCATATCGCTTATTATATTCTACCAAATTCATATATCGCACCGACCTCTCTTTTTCTTTGCATTATAAGTTAAGAAAAATCATTTAAAGAGGCGACTCCAAAACCCTTTCTTTAATTCTTTAGCTGGTTTGGCTGCCTCTTCTTCATCCGTCTTTTTTTCTAAAAATAAAGGAGGAGGATTTTCTAGGGCCTCTTTAATAAAGCGATTTTGATCCTCTAATTTTTGAATGAGTAAGACATTAAACTCTTCTTGTTTTGCTAATTTTTGATTCACTTCGGTTAAGACTTTCTTTAATTCCGTCACGTCCTCAGTAGTCGCCAAAGCCCGCGCAGAATGGCTTTCTTCAGTTTCATCACGCTTATTATCATTAATAATCACGGGAAACTCGCGTCTTATCACTTCCGCTAGACCTGTAGTTTCATAGCCAGCATCGTATAGCGCTTTGATTCTTCCTAAGATAGGAATTGCAGCAGCCTCATATTTCTTGGCACGATTGCCGCCTTTACTGATGAAATAAGGGTGAAACTTTGTTATATATCTCCTTAGAGTGGGCTCAGCAATTCCGGTTTTCTCTGCTAATTCACCAACGGTATACCATTGTTCCACTATTATCATCACCTTTCATCATTCACTCATCACGTCATCATCATATAGAAAAAGCCTCCATATCAACATTTCTGTTGCTTTTATCTTATCACGAGACTTCACAGCTGACTTACTAAAGCTGCAGAAAGTAAAATCGCAAAGATGACATCCTATAGAAGAGGATTAGAAGCAATAGCTCCACTACTATCCTAAGAGTCAAAATTAAATACACTAGAATGGCTCTCACAGCAGCCAAAAAGAACAGTGGAGATAACTATGCACAAAAGAGCCTTAGAGATTAGGAATTGGGATATGGAATAAATAGGAATCGATTGGTATGGTATTAAAAGAAATGTTTTATCAAGTAAGGGGCTGGTTATTGGGTGAAGTCATTTAAAAGTTTCTTAGAAAAATATAGCGCATTTATCATTGCAATCGTCTGTTTAATTTATTTAATTACTTCTTGGGGAGACAGTTGGGTATGGACGGCTATTCTCCTAGCAGGGCTTGTTATTTGCCCGATCATCGGAATTTCAGACATAAAAGACACTAAATCTCGAAGTAATTAAAGCTTCGTTGCAATACTAAGAAAACCAAGAGTTTGAATGTAACTTAAGTGCAGTTAAGTTACATTCAAAACAGGATTTTAAGAAAAGCTATTAGAAAAGGGGATCTGGGTTATGAAATTGGCATGGACAATATACTTAGTAGGGTTAGTGCTCGTAATAATATATTTTAATACAGGTTCCACTGTAGCTTTTGTAATAGGATTTGGGCTGCAGCTGATAGGATTTATCATTCAAACTATTACTAAAAAGAAGACTAATGAAAAAACCAATATGAATTAAGCAGCTAATAGTTCGGGGGTCTGAATGTAACTTAATGTGAATTAAGTTACATTCAGATTTGCCACCGACTAACTATTTAGACTGTGCTTTCGAAATTGCTAAGTGGTTGGTAAAGATAATATATGCAGGGAAAGCTACTAACATTCCGAGGGCTAGTAAACCTGTACCAGCACTTGGTATGTCCTCAAGATTTGTTGCTGGAAAAAGAGATGTGCCAATAAACACCAGTAGAATAAAATAAGGAAACCAGAGAATAACCGAAAAATGAACCCATTTTGGTACTTCTGTCCATTTTCTTATCACAAAAACAATCCCGATCGAGCTTACTAAAAATACAAAAATAACTACTAAAAGGCTTAAGATACTGACGGTATCGATGTCTAGATTAGTTAACCTGCTAATTCTCAATACATTAATTGTTAACTCAATGGGCACAAGTATTGAAATCGAATATATAAAACTAATTAAGTTCAGTCTTATAAAATTTTTCATTTTTATCCCCCTTTTCAGAGTTATTTTTCTCTTAATGTGAACTGAATCATTGCTAATAAAGTTTCATTTTCTTTAAATTAGTCCGATTCAAGGGATTTTCTTATCAATTCTGAATGTAACATAATGATAATTAAGTTACATTCAAATCCCCGATTCCATTGACTTCAGCCAAAAAACAAGCGAAACTGAAATTAGTAGAAAAAAAGATACATTCAAAACCCTGATTTTATTAGGCTCCGAGATTCGAAAAAGGCAGTTGAAAAAATGAACAGGATTTTAGAAAGGAGCAATTCCATGGATAATCTAATCGCGTTATCGCCTATACTTTTGTGGGTGGTCTTAGCAGCCCTTCTCATTACTGCTCTTTTTTTTATCGTCAAAAGTTCGGCCAAAAGAAACGAATACGAAAGGAAAATTCAAGCCTTAGAAGAAAACAAAGAGCCGGAAGAACTCCATCGGGATTAATCGCTTTTTTAAAGAGGCTTGTCCTTCCTTGGCGGCGCTCTTTTTTTCTTTTAATCCAAATACCTTGAGTAGTTCGCTACATCCGGCAATTAACCAATTTAAAATACAGCAACCAACCAAAAGGAGACTGTCATGATAAAGCAAAACGAAATCAAAGACGTGCAGCCGATCCGGTCGCTGGAGCGCATCGAGGATATGAAATGGAGCCTGAAAAAATGGTGCGGAGAACGGGATTATATCTTGTTTCTTCTCGGCATCAATTCAGGGCTGCGGGTCGGGGATCTGTTAAAAATCAAAACGACCGAGATCCAGGAAAAGAAAGTTGTGTCACTTCGGGAAGGCAAGACCGGGAAACGC
>NZ_CANMXD010000026.1:0-6405 GCF_947501725.1 uncultured Planococcus sp.
TCGGCGCGAGCCCGTGGAAAGCGTCCGCCTGAAGCGCAGGATCCGGTATAAACAGGATGAAATGTGTATTCATGCTTCAAATGACATCAATATTCTTTTGTCTACAAGCTCAGAGCTGCAAGGTGCAGCTCTTTTTTGCTGTCTCATTACTGAGCAGTATATCCGCCATCGACCATTAACGTACTGCCTGTCACAAACTCATTTTCGACCAGGAAGACGATGGCATGTGCAATTTCTTCCGGCTGTCCAAGTCTGCCGACAGGATGCTTATCAACCAATGCGTCATAGAAATCACCCAATGCTTCTTTACTGACCATGCCGGACTCCACATAGCCCGGCGCTACTGCATTGACGCGGATCTTATGTTCAGCATACTGCAAAGCCAATGATTTGGTCATCAGGTTGACTGCGCCTTTTGTTGCGTTATAAGCAAACGCACCGCCTTCACCTACTGTTCCAAGAATCGAAGAGGTGTTGATGATGACACCGCCATCGCCATTTTCCAGCATATTCTTGATCGCGTGTTTGGCACCGAAAAAGACGCCATCCTGATTGATGGAAATCACTTTATGGTAATCCTCGTACGTCAATTCATGTGTAACACCAAGTACACCGACGCCTGCGTTATTGACCATGATGTCAACTCTTCCGTAACGTTCGACTGTTGCGGCAACCAACTTTTCAACTGATTCTTCACTGGCTACATCAACGTTGACAAACAACACTTCGGCATCTCCCTGCTTCAACTGTTGTTCAGCTTGCTTGCCGCCTTCTTCATTGAAATCGGCGATGACAACTTTCGCTCCTTTGTCGAGAAACGCTTTTGCTGTCGCCAATCCGATACCGGATGCCCCGCCTGTTACGATTGCCACTTTGCCTGTTAAGTTCATTTACTCCGCCTCCTGGTATTGGAAAATACTCTCACCCTCTATTAAACCGCAATAAACTGAGTATTACAACTTACCAGAAAATAAGATTTAATTGCCTAACTTTGCAGCCGGAAAATAACGTTCTTTCATTTTAGTTGAGAGGATTTCTAAGACGATGGCAAAAACCAAAATCATGTAAGTGATCATTCCCACTTCACTTAAATCGAAATAGAATCCGGAAGCCATGAATAGTTCAAAACCTATGCCTCCTGCTCCTGCTGCTGCACCCATTGCTACAGCAACTGAAAAATTAATTTCGAAGCGCAGGAATGTCCATGACAAGAGGTAGGTGAACGTCGACGGCAGAACCGCATGCACAACGATATGCCACCAGTTGGCTCCTGTCGCACGTAATGCTTCAATGATACCCTGATCCACTTCTTCAAAGGCTTCTGAAAATGCTTTGACCAAATAAGCGATGGAATGGAACAGCATACCAAGCACCGCCGCTTCACTGCCCAAGCCAGCCGCAATGGCAAAAATCAATACCCAAAGAACAGTAGGAACTGCGCGGATGAATGCGACAGCAATTCGCACGGTTTTTGAAATCCATGCTTTTGATAAATTCGATGCGGCCATCAATGCCAGGAAAAACGCGATGGCAGCTCCAAGTATTGTCGATAAAAATGCCAGACCTAAGGTGACGCCCATTTGATAGAATGCTTGCCCCCAAGTGAAATGGGAAAGCGCTGGTTCGAGAAACATCTTTTTTAAGTTGTAGAACGTTTCCGGAATGGCCTTAGACAAGTCAAGCCCTGTGTAATCAAAGAAGTAGAACGCCGCGATTGTCAAAGCGATGAGTACCGTGACCGTCCATGTCATGACGCGTTCCGACTTGCTCCCCCTCTTAATTGCTATACGGCCGTTGGCTCCACGCCTTATGTATGTGCTTGCCTCCATTAAATAATCACCTTCCTGATATAGTTTGACATCAGCTCGATGATAATCACCGCAATAATGATACTGAAGGTAACGAGAGCTACAGCATTGTAATTCAAGGTCTTATAGTACAAATCGAATGCATAGCCGATGCCCGTACCAGTTAAGATTCCCACTAAAGTGGCGCTTCTGATATTGGTTTCGATCATAAAAAGAATCCAGCTGATCATCTGTGGCAAGCATTGCGGCACAACAGCTTTAAAAACGATTTGAAAATATGTTGCACCGGTTGCGCGCAGTGCTTCAACAGCACTTTGACTCGCTTCATCTATCGATTCGAGAAAAGCTCTTGTTAGAAATCCGACAGATCCCACGAATAAAGCCAGGTAACCTGTCATCGAATTTTGGCCGAATGACAACAAAAGAATCAAGGCCCAGGCTACAACCGGGATATTCCGCGAGACTGATGCAACAAAACGCGCAAACACACCCAAAGCTTTGCTTGTGCCTGTCGTTTTCGACCCCATCAAACTTAAGAAAAAGGCAACGGCCGTGCCCGTTGTCGTTGCGGCAATTGACATGAGAATCGTTTCAAGCAATTTCTCCAAAATCGTCGGCAGGCGTTCCAACGATTCCTGAGTGATCAACAGATTCGAGAAGATCCAAGCACCTGCTTTGGGCAATGTGGCAAGGCCATGGAAAATATTAAACTCGGTGATTGCGGAAGAAGCAAGAGTCATTCCGAAAATCAACACGACAAAAAATAGTGTCTGCCATTTCCGGCTGGCTTTCATTGTTTTCTCATTCACTGTAATTGCTCCTTAAACCATGATCAATTCTCTGATTTCCGGGGTTGCTTTTGATTGTGTTCCATAAATAAGATCTGTATGGCTTCGGTGGAGCCGGTAACTCGGTCCATCGAAAACGATTCCGCCTTTGTTCAAACCGATGATCCGGTCAGAGTAGTCTTTTGCAATATCCACTTGGTGCAGGTTGACGATACAGGTAATACCCAGCTCCTGGGTGATCGATTTCAAATGGTCCATGATCACTTTTGAAGCATTTGGATCGAGCGACGCAATCGGTTCATCGCATAAAACGATTTTCGGTTCCTGGATCAATGACCGGGCGATGCCGACACGTTGCTGTTGCCCACCACTCAATTGATCACAGCGTTTATAGGCGTGTTCTTCGATGCCCAACTTTTTCAGCAGGAAAAAAGCATGTTCTTTTTCCGCTTCGGTAAAACGTCCCAAGATTCCCTGAATCGTTGTTTTGTAGCCAAAGCGGCCATGCAGGACGTTCTCGATAACCGATAAACGCGGCACCAGGTTATAATGCTGAAAAATCATTCCGATAGTTGTACGCACTTTCCGCAGTTCTTTTTTGTTCAATGCGCCGACGTCCTGGCCATCGAAAACTACTTTCCCCTCATCAATTTCCACCATTCGATTGATGCACCGGAGAAGTGTCGATTTCCCCGCTCCCGAAGGGCCGATCACAGAAAGAAATTCACCGGCTTCCACTTCAAAATTCAACCCTTGCAGCACTTTCGAATCCGAATTATAGGACTTTCCAAGATCTTTGATTTGCAGTAAAGACATGCTCATCGTCTCCTTTTTCGTCTCATTTGTCAGACAGCGCATTCCCAATGATAGGAACGCGCCGCTGTCTTCCGGTTATTATTTCGATAGCTCACGGATTGGATCGAACCACGCATCTTCAACCGGCGCAAAACGTTCATCCGCTGATTTGAAGAAGAGCCCCGACTCACCTGAATCTTCCGGAACAAAGATTTTTTCATTATCCGCGATTTCATCTGAAGTGAATAATTCTTGCAAGGCATCGTAATCTTCCTGGCCAAGCACTTCCATATTGGCTGCGAACGGTGCATTCAAGACAGGAGTGACCCCCATCAATGCAAATTCACTGCCTGTTACGGTATTGAACGGTTCTGCTGCATCATCTTTGACTTTATAGACGGAACCGACTTCGTTGGCATCACCTTCGGTTACCTCCACGTAGTTTTCAACACATGTGTCACAGAATGCCGCGACTTCAGCACTGTCATTCAGTAAATTGACGGCTGACCCCTGATGTGAATTTCCGAACAGCACTTGAGAGAACAATGGACCGCCTTCCATCAAATCCTCTGCCGCCAGATCCTCATAGCCGGATTGTTCAGCAAAATGGCTGATGATGGTGGAAGAAGGAACAACAAATCCGGATGTGGAGCTATTGGAGACGAAAGACATTTTTTTCTGTTCCAATGTATCCAATGAGAACTCGCCATCTGCTTTGAATTTCTCCTGATCGTCGACATTGACCGCCAACCAGCTATGGTAGATGGCATCGTCAAGTGTGCCTGATTCTCCTGTCGGCACAACCAACGGCTCAATCGCGTCGTTGCCATTTTTCGCTTCAATATAGCCCTGTGCTCCCATAAATGCTATATCCGCATTGTTGTTGACCAAAGTCTCGATTGCAATGGCATAATCCGTTGTCAATTGGTGCTCGACTTCTTTGCCTGTAGCCTGCTCAATAGCCGCTCCGATTTCATCACGGGAAGATGTCATGTCCGACCCTGATTCATTTGGATACCAGACCACTTTAATCACATCATCCACTTCCGTTTTACCCGCTTCTGCGCTGCCGTCCGAGCAGGCCCCTAACATTAAAGCCGCTCCCATTACCATTGCCAATGCTGAACTTTTCTTTTTCATGGTCGATTCTCCTTTTTGTCTAACTGGAATGAGCAAGAGACCCTGCTTTGTCAGTACAATTACAACATAATTCCAAGGCAAAATACTGAAATTTACAGGAACTTCACAGTCTTTTAACGCTGTTTACATCTCCTGGGCTGACGATGTCTCCGGGCTCTATCTTTGCTCCAAAAGCTCCATGATAGTCGCTGCCCCCGGTCATCACCAGCCCATATTGCTGCGCGAGTTCTTCCACTTTCAGATGATCTTCTGCCGAATGGTCGAAATGGTTACGTTCAATTCCCCCTAGGCCTGCTTCAATCAATTCGGGTATCAGTTCATAGGAGTCGAGTTGTCCGGGATGCGCCATAACTGCCAGCCCTCCATCTGAAACGATTGCCTGGACAGCATCTGCAGCAGATACGTACTCAATGTCGCCTGCTGCGACGCCCTTTCCTTTGAATAGGCTTTTGTACAGGAATTGATACTCCTTGGACGTATAAGGGGCATCCGTCAATTGCTGCATAATATGCTGCTTGTAGACAGTGGCTGAAGGTTTTGCCGATTCTATAACCGCTTCGGAATCCAGGTTAAATCCAGCTGCTTGAATTTGGCTCATCTGCCACATCGAATGGCTGTGGCGAAGTTCCAGAAGTCCTTTGCACAGCCGATTGATCGCTAATGCTTCAGAATTAAAATGATAGCCAAGGATGTGTACTTTTCGCTGACGCTTAAAGTCATAGGCTGAAATCTCAATTCCAGGAATCGCCTGTATATTATGAGTTTCCGCAATGCGTTGTTGTTCCCGCCATCCTGATATGGTGTCATGCTCAACAAAACTGATGGCGGTGACGCCCGCTTTCTTAGCTTTTTTGATGACACTCTCCACCGAGTCCGCTCCGTCTGAATAGTGGCTATGGACATGCAGATCAGCTTTCAGCGCCAACACCAACTTTATCCGTAACAGTCAACGTTCTTGTCTGCATGTCATAAACTTTATCGCAAAGCCCTTCCATAAATTCAATGTCATGAAAAATCCCGACAAGCGTTGTGCCTTCTGCCTTAAGTTTTTCAATAATCTCACGAACTTTCAGTTTGGACTGATGATCGAGACTCGCTGTCGGTTCATCAAGAAGCAGCAGCCGTGGTTGCTTAACGGTCGCCATGGCAATGTTTAAGCGCAATTTTTCCCCGCCTGAAAAAGTATTGGGATAACTGTCCCAAAGCTTCGGATCGATTTCAAAATGAGCTAATGCTTTTTCTGCTTCTTCAGCAGCCACAATCTCCGTCGAGCCCATCTCCAATAAGGCATTGGTGACTAATTGTCGGCAGGTTGTACGCGGCATGACATTTAAAAACTGGGACACATAGCCGATTTCGTATTTCCGCAAATGCAGCATTTGGCGTTCCGTGATATGCGCCATGTCTACTACTCCGAAAGCCGCAGAATCATAAAGAATCTTCCCATGATCCGGCAGGTACGTACGATAGATGCTTTTCAGGATCGTCGATTTGCCACTGCCGCTTTTTCCGACGATGCCAATAAATTCGCCTGTTTCTAAAGAAAAATTGATGTCTTTTATAGCTGGCATAGTCTTGTTTAAATGATGAATGGTGAAGCGTTTCTCAAAGCCCACTATTTCCAGCATCGTCATTAGATTGCCTCCTATTTTTTAACTTAAGAAAATACTACTTTTAGGTTCTTCATATATTGTTCAGATTCAGCGCCCAGATTCTAGGGTCATAACCCACTCTGGTGTCTAGTTCAGTGCCTAGCTCTTCGGGATGTAAGCCGATCTGGCTATGCGGCTAAAAACATACCGCTTCGCCAGCTCATCTTACACCTGTCAGAGCTGAATAGGCACTTCTACTTTTCGTGCTGTGTGGCAAAGAAC
>NZ_CANMXD010000027.1:0-4056 GCF_947501725.1 uncultured Planococcus sp.
ATACCGGGGTCAGAAAACAGAAAAAACCCCAAATGGGTCACTTTTTTAAAGTGTCTACCATTTGGGGTGCGGTTCAGTCAAGAGAGGCTTCTTTTTTATGTTCTGCTGTTAATGCCGGTCAGAGCTACATGGACGCTTCCGCATTTCTCTATGTGTTAAAATAGAAAGGAACTGAAGGGAAGTGTCTAGATGGAAATGCAGCAGATTCATACATTAATCGCTAAAGAAACGGGTGTGCGTAACAATCAGGTCGCGCAAGTCATCGCATTGATTGAAGATGGCAACACCGTGCCGTTTATCGCACGTTACCGTAAAGAGGCAACTGGATCTTTGGATGAAGTGCAGATTAAAGCAATCGATGACCGGTATACATACATTCAGAACTTAGAGCAGCGGAAAATAGATGTTATCCGTTCCATAACGGAACAGGAAAAGCTGACAGATGAACTGGAAAAGGCGATTCACAATGCCACGGTCCTGCAGCGCGTTGAAGATTTATACCGGCCATACAAACAAAAACGGAGAACCAAAGCGACCATTGCAAAAGAAAAAGGTCTCCAGCCGTTAGCGGATTGGCTGATGGAACCCGGCGATGAAAAACTAACGGCTAAAGCGCAGGCGTTCGTAAATGAAGAAGCGGGTGTCGCATCAGTTGAAGAAGCAATCCAAGGAGCGCAGGATATCTTAGCGGAATTATTTGCCGACGATCCGGATATCCGCGAAAAAATTCGCTATATGACTCGAAAAGACGGGACAATCGCCACCGTCGCCAAGAAAAATCATGAAGATGAAAAACAAGTCTTCCAAATGTATTACGAATACGAAGAAGCTATCCAGAAAATTGTGCCGCACCGAATTTTGGCGATCAATCGCGGCGAAAAAGAAGATGTGCTGAAAGTTTCCATCCATCCACCGGACGACCGAATCGTAACATTGATGAAAAACAAATGGATGAAACAGGCGCGTTCTACAAGTGAAGTGGTGGCTGCGTCAATTGAAGACAGTTATAAGCGGCTGATTCAACCGTCAGTGGAGCGGGAAATCCGGACTGAACTGAGCGAAAAAGGGGAGACCCAGGCGATTCACATCTTCTCAGAGAACTTGCGGAATCTTTTATTGCAGCCACCGATGAAAAACAAAATGGTATTGGGTGTAGACCCGGCATATCGGACAGGCTGCAAACTCGCAGTCATCGATGAAACGGGCAAGTTGTTGGAAGTGGCAGTTATTTATCCGCATCCCCCAAAATCAGACCAAGCTGGTTCGAAGAAAATCATGGAGCGTCTGACATCCAAGTATCCGATTGAAATCATGGCAATCGGCAATGGGACAGCTTCTCGTGAGACCGAGCAGTTTGTTGCAGACTTCCTGTCGGAAACTTCGGCGGATATTTCCTATGTCATCGTTAATGAAGCAGGCGCGAGTGTCTATTCGGCCTCCGATATTGCACGAGCAGAATTTCCAGACTTGAAAGTTGAAGAGCGGAGTGCGGCTTCAATTGCGCGCCGTCTGCAGGATCCATTGTCTGAACTGGTGAAGATCGATCCCAAAGCGGTCGGTGTCGGCCAGTATCAACACGATGTTTCCCAGAAGAAATTAGCGGATCAACTGACTTTTGTTGTCGAAACAGCCGTCAACCAGGTCGGCGTCAACGTCAATTCAGCCTCTTCTTCCTTGTTGCAATACGTAGCGGGCTTGAGTAAAACTGTTGCGGAAAATGTCATCAAGGTCAGGGATGAAAATGGTCGCTTTACGTCGCGCGTCCAGCTGAAGAAAATCCCGCGCTTAGGAGCGAAAACCTATGAACAGGCAATTGGGTTCCTCCGGATTCCGGAAGGCAAAAATCCATTGGATGCAACAGGCATTCATCCGGAGAGCTATGATATTGCCGAGAAGCTATTGAAACTTGTCGGAGAAGATAAGAAATCTGTCGGAAAAGCCGGTATCTCTGAAAAACTTGAAGCGCTCGAGCTGAAAGAGCTGAGTGAGAAATGGGACGTCGGAGAAATTACCTTAAAAGATATCCTGGATGCGTTGAAGAAACCATTCCGCGATCCGCGTGACGAATTCCCGCAGCCTTTATTGAAAAACGATATTCTGAAAATGGAAGACCTGCTTCCAGGGATGGAAGTGCAGGGAACTGTGCGCAATGTAGTGGATTTTGGCGCCTTTGTTGATATCGGTGTGAAGCAGGATGGTTTGGTGCACATCTCGAAATTGAAAAAAGGCTTTGTAAAGCATCCGCTGGAAGTGGTGGCAGTTGGAGACATCGTCACTGCCTGGGTGGAGAAAGTGGAGAAAGACAAAGGACGTATTGCTTTGACGATGCTCCAGCCGAAAGAGCAGACCCTTTAACTTTAAAAATAGGGGAGTTAACATGACGAACGAAGAACTGACAGGACTTATCAAGGAAATCTCATTGACGAGCTTTCACAAGCCATTCCGGCATGAGGGTATTTTCAATGCGAGATTGCGGACCACAGGAGGCAGATACCTGTTAAGATCCCATAATATCGAAATCAATCCAAGCTCCTACGAGAAGTTTGGATATGCTGAGCTTGAAGGCATCATCAAACATGAGCTATGCCATTACCATCTTCATATAGAAGGAAGAGGCTATAAGCACCGTGATCGGGATTTTAGAGAATTGCTGAAGGAAACAGGCTCGCCGCGTTTTTGCTCTACGCTTGAAAACAAGACGAAACGGCGTTCATCCAAGTCTTATGTCTATCAATGTGTAGCATGCGAAACGAATTACAGAAGAAAGATCCGGATGAATACAGAGCGTTACCGATGTGGTCGCTGCTCAGGAAAGCTAATAGCGCAATAATATTCCTCAAGGAAAGTAACTGTCCAGCATAGGGCAGTTTCTTTTTTTGAATTATTATTCTTCACTGTAGATTCAATAAAGAAAAACAAATAACAAATATAAATGAAAAAGGTATTGACGATTCTCTCAGAGCTCTTTATAATAGAAAAAGTCGACAAGTACTTAAACATTATTCCGAAGTAGCTCAGTGGTAGAGCACCGCACTGTTAATGCGATGGTCGTAGGTTCGAGTCCTACCTTCGGAGCCATTCATGGCCCCTTGGTCAAGCGGTTAAGACACCGCCCTTTCACGGCGGTAACACGGGTTCGAATCCCGTAGGGGTCACCATTTTATAAACAGCAATTAATCTGAAAAGTTATATTTGGATAACTTCTGTGGTACACTAACACATGAGCCAACAAGTATGAAAAACGAATGATTGCTTTTGGAGATGTTGCAGGCCAGGCTTGCTGTTGGCGTAGCCGAAACAAATCTAGGCTGTGAAGTAACTCTAATGAAAAACAACATCTATATTATTGTCGCGGGGTGGAGCAGTTCGGTAGCTCGTTGGGCTCATAACCCAAAGGTCGCAGGTTCAAATCCTGCCCCCGCAACCAAATGGTCCCGTGGTGTAGCGGTTAACATGCCTGCCTGTCACGCAGGAGATCGCCGGTTCGATCCCGGTCGGGACCGCCATTTTTTATTGGGGTATAGCCAAGCGGTAAGGCAACGGGTTTTGATCCCGTCATGCCCTGGTTCGAATCCAGGTACCCCAGCCATTATTATTTAAGCGTAACGACGAATGAATTAGAAATTCTAATCTCTCATTGACATTGAAATGAAGATGCAGTATAATAGAATTTGTCCCTAAAAATTAATTCAATGCGGTCGTGGCGGAATGGCAGACGCGCTAGGTTGAGGGCCTAGTGGGAGAAATCCCGTGGAAGTTCGACTCTTCTCGGCCGCACCATAAAGCTCTAATGCGCCCGTAGCTCAATTGGATAGAGTACTTGACTACGAATCAAGCGGTTAGAGGTTCGAGTCCTCTCGGGCGCACCATTATTTTTCTTCTATATAATATATGCGGGTGTAGTTTAGTGGTAAAACCTCAGCCTTCCAAGCTGATGATGGGGGTTCGATTCCCCCCACCCGCTCCAATTTTTTAAACCTGAACCTTGAAAACTGAACAGCAAAACGTCAACAAACAGCAACGGCCGCGCAAAACGGCCCGCGCAAAACTACTGAT
>NZ_CANMXD010000028.1:0-1586 GCF_947501725.1 uncultured Planococcus sp.
CAGGAATGGGATTTGCCTCATTCCACGCCTCACTGCTTGGACGTGCACAACCAACGGCACGCTCTCCTTATCCTTCTGCGTCCCCCCATTGCTCAAACGGCGGGGAGGTGGTACAGGAATATCAACCTGTTGTCCATCGTCTACGCCTATCGGCCTCGACTTAGGTCCCGACTAACCCTGAGCGGACGAGCCTTCCTCAGGAAACCTTGGGCATTCGGTGGACGGGATTCTCACCCGTCTTTCGTTACTCATACCGGCATTCTCACTTCTAAGCGCTCCACCAGTCCTTGCGGTCTGACTTCAACGCCCTTAGAACGCTCTCCTACCACGGATCTCTAACGAGATCCATCCACAGCTTCGGTAATCCGTTTAGCCCCGGTACATTTTCGGCGCAGTGTCACTCGACCAGTGAGCTATTACGCACTCTTTAAATGATGGCTGCTTCTAAGCCAACATCCTGGTTGTCTAAGCAACGCCACATCCTTTTCCACTTAACGGATATTTGGGGACCTTAGCTGGTGGTCTGGGCTGTTTCCCTCTTGACTACGGATCTTATCACTCGCAGTCTGACTCCCAAGCATAAATCACTGGCATTCGGAGTTTGTCTGAATTCGGTAACCCGGGATGGGCCCCTAGTCCAAACAGTGCTCTACCTCCAGGATTCTCAATCTTGAGGCTAGCCCTAAAGCTATTTCGGAGAGAACCAGCTATCTCCAGGTTCGATTGGAATTTCTCCGCTACCCACACCTCATCCCCGCACTTTTCAACGTGCGTGGGTTCGGGCCTCCAGTAAGTGTTACCTTACCTTCACCCTGGACATGGGTAGATCACCTGGTTTCGGGTCTACAACTGCATACTCTGGCGCCCTATTCAGACTCGCTTTCGCTGCGGCTCCGCCTTCTCAGCTTAACCTTGCATGCAATCGTAACTCGCCGGTTCATTCTACAAAAGGCACGCCATCACCCATGAACGGGCTTTGACTACTTGTAGGCACACGGTTTCAGGATCTATTTCACTCCCCTTCCGGGGTGCTTTTCACCTTTCCCTCACGGTACTGGTTCACTATCGGTCACTAGGAAGTATTTAGCCTTGGGAGATGGTCCTCCCGGATTCCGACGGAATTTCACGTGTTCCGCCGTACTCAGGATCCACTCTGGAGGGGAAGGGTTTTCGGCTACGGGGCTGTTACCCGCTGCGGCGGACCGTTCCAGGTCGCTTCGCCTAATCCTTCCTTTTGTAACTCCGTATAGAGTGTCCTACAACCCCAAGAGGCAAGCCTCTTGGTTTGGGCTGATCCCGTTTCGCTCGCCGCTACTCAGGGAATCGCATTTGCTTTCTCTTCCTCCAGGTACTTAGATGTTTCAGTTCCCTGGGTCTGCCTTCTCATGTGCTATCAATTCACACATGGATACTGCCCGATTAAAGGCAGCGGGTTCCCCCATTCGGAAATCTCCGGATCACAGCTCACTTACAGCTCCCCGAAGCATATCGGTGTTAGTGCCGTCCTTCTTCGGCTCCTAGTGCCAAGGCATCCACCGTGCGCCCTTTCTAACTTAACCAATGGTCAATTAAAAAGTTGTGGCCAA
>NZ_CANMXD010000030.1:0-1452 GCF_947501725.1 uncultured Planococcus sp.
TGAACCGCACCCCAAATGGTAGACACTTTAAAAAAGTGACCCATTTGGGGTTTTTTCTGTTTTCTGACCCCGGTATACTAAATTTAGCTAACTTGGACGGGAGAAGATCAGATGAGTAAAATCACTTTCAATGAACACCAACAACGGGTCCTGGAGGCAAATCCGAATGTCGCTTCCGTATCCGATCGAGCGATTCAATATACGCCAGAATTCAAAATCCACGCGGTGAAGGAATACCAGACAGGCAAAGGCCCGGCCCAGATATTTAGTGAAAATGGATTTGATTTAACCGTTATCGGATCCAAAAAAGCGAGCTCATCCTTGAACCGCTGGCGGACGACGTTCAGGCTTTATGGAGAAGACGCTTTTTTCGAAGAGCGTCGTGGGAAGAACAGTACGGGCCGCCCTTCTGAGAAAGATCTCTCAGCTGAGAAAAAACTGGAGAAAGCAGAAGCACGCATCAAATACCTGGAAGCCGAAAATGAGTTGCTAAAAAAGCTCGAGGAACTCGAGAGGCAGGCGAAGAAACGCAACTGACCCCAGCGGAGAAATACGAAGCCATCAACGCGGTGGTCCGAAAATTCCAACTCAAGAATTTGGTTGGAACACTTTGCCGCACAGCGGGAGTCAGCCGGAGTGGCTATTACGCCTGGCTGGAGAAAACGGAACAGCACGCCATTCGCGAAGAACAGGACTACCAGGATTACCTGTTGCTCAAAAGCATCTACGATGCGCATCGGGGGAAAATTGGGTATCGCACCTTTTACATGGTCCTCACTGAACTCTTGGAAACGCCGATGAATCACAAGAAAATCTTACGCCTCATGCGCAAATTCAATCTCTTTGCCAAAATCCGGCGAGCGAATCCCTATAAGCAGATCGCCAAAGCCACACAGGAACATGCCATCTGTCCCAACCTGTTAAATCGCAAGTTTAAACAAGATGAACCCGGCAAGGTATTCGTCACCGATATCACGTATCTACCAAACCGTTCGGGGCAAATGGCGTATCTGTCCGCCGTCAAAGATGTCGCCACCCGTGAAATCGTCGCCTATGAAGTCACGACGACACTCACGATGGAAATTGTGTACCGCACGTTACGAAAACTGAAGGAAGCATTGGCTGGCACTGTTCACCCGGAAGCGATGATCCATTCCGATCAAGGCTTCCACTATACTCATCCCGAATACCAACAACGTGTGAAGGAGATGAAATTAACCCAATCGATGTCCCGCCGGGGCAACTGCCTCGACAACGCCCCCATCGAATCGTTTTTTGGTCACTTTAAAGATGATGTCGATTTTAAACAAGCAACCAGTCTGGATGAATTGAAAGAGCTGGTGGATGAGTACATGGAGCATTACAACGGAACACGCAAGCAATGGAATCTAAAAAAGATGACTCCGGCACAATACCGAAGTCATCTGATCGCAGCCTAGCTGCAGGGTACCT
>NZ_CANMXD010000031.1:0-1402 GCF_947501725.1 uncultured Planococcus sp.
TGAGATTAGACTTAAAAGTGGACACGACTAAACGGTTTTCGACATACTGAAACTACCAAATCAAAGGACGTGTCAATCATGGCTAAACATAGAGATCCCGAATTCAAAGAACATATTGCTAAGTTGCATATCGAGGAAGGACGAAAAGCGACAGACCTGGCGTATGAAACCGGTGTGAGTGCCACAACAGTGCGCCATTGGGCAAGAGAATACCGGAAAAAGCAGGAGCGATTGGCCAATCCTACAGGAGAACCGTTGGTCACCTTTTCGGAGATGGAGAAAAAGTTGCGGGAGGCGGAACACCAGCTGAAAGAACGGGATGAAGAGTTGGAAATTCTAAAAAAGGCCATGCATGTCTTTGCGAAAGACCGTACGTAATCTATTCGTTTATTCAGGACCATGTGGACGAATACAGCGTGGTGAAGATGTGCAAAGTGCTCGGTGTAGCCAAAAGTGGTTTCTACAAATGGCGTGGTCTGCAAGTCAGTGGTGAGCAGACGAAACGACAGGTGCGACGACAGGAACTGGTGCAGAAAATCTTCCAGTCATACCATGAAAGTCATGGAACATACGGCAGTCCGCGCATCGTGAAAGACCTCGAGACGTGGGGCTATGCCGTATGCGAACGGACCGTCGGTCGCATCATGAAGGAAGTGGGGCTAAGCGCCTTACCGGAACGAAAATTCCAAGTGACGACGGATTCGAACCACAATCAGTTCGTTTATCCGAATCTCCTGGAACGTCAGTTTAAGGTAAATAAACCGGATACAGTCTGGGTTTCGGATATCACCTATATCTGGACACTCGAAGGTTGGTTGTATTTAGCGAGTGTAATGGATCTCTTCTCGCGTAAAATTGTCGGCTGGAGTTTGGGTGTCACGATGAAGACCGAACTGCCGCTCGACGCACTGCAAAATGCGCTGCTTATGCGAAATCCCGGTGAAGAAGCCATCCACCATTCTGATCGCGGTTCTCAATATTGTTCCGACGAATATATTAAATGTCTGAAAAAAAGCCATTTCAATATCAGCATGAGCCGCAAGGGCGATCCCTATGACAATGCCTGCATCGAATCGTTTCACGCCAGCCTCAAGAAAGAGCTGATTTACCGCAACCGGTTCCGGACTCGGGAAGAAGCTCGAAAGGCCATCGGCCATTACATCGACGTCTTCTACAATTTACGCAGACGTCACTCTACACTCGGCTACCTGTCGCCGGAAAACTATGAAAAGAAGCATTCATTCCCCATGGGGGAACGATCAGTTTCGTAACAGTTTGGCAGCTTTAACCAACGGTTCGATATCGAACCGTTGGTTAAAGCCGCCCGATCAAGCGAAGCGCGATAGCGTTTCTTGGAGAAAAAGAAAGATATTTCACTGTCCACTTTATTGACAGAAGACCA
>NZ_CANMXD010000033.1:0-847 GCF_947501725.1 uncultured Planococcus sp.
TGGTGGAGCCTAGCGGGATCGAACCGCTGACCTCCTGCGTGCAAGGCAGGCGCTCTCCCAGCTGAGCTAAGGCCCCATTGTTTGGTCGGGAAGACAGGATTCGAACCTGCGACCCCTTGGTCCCAAACCAAGTGCTCTACCAAGCTGAGCTACTTCCCGAACTTGTATTGCTGAGTGTAAAAATATGGCGCGCCCGAGAGGACTCGAACCTCTAACCGCTTGATTCGTAGTCAAGTACTCTATCCAATTGAGCTACGGGCGCCTATAAAGTTGTCATCTGGTTTGCATAAATGGTGCCGAGGACCGGAATCGAACCGGTACGGTAGTCACCTACCGCAGGATTTTAAGTCCTGTGCGTCTGCCAGTTCCGCCACCCCGGCTAAGGGTCGGCAATAATGTGCAAAAAAAATATGGAGCGGAAGACGAGGTTCGAACTCGCGACCTCCACCTTGGCAAGGTGGCGTTCTACCACTGAACTACTTCCGCAAAAATGGTGCGGGTGAAGGGAGTCGAACCCCCACGCCCGAAGGCGCTAGATCCTAAGTCTAGTGCGTCTGCCAGTTCCGCCACACCCGCGTGGCAATGATAAAGTTAAAATGGTGAGCCATGAAGGATTCGAACCTTCGACCCTCTGATTAAAAGTCAGATGCTCTACCAGCTGAGCTAATGGCTCATTTGCATGAGTGGTGCCGGAGAAAGGACTTGAACCCTCAACCTACTGATTACAAGTCAGTTGCTCTACCAGTTGAGCTACTCCGGCGAAAGAGAAAAAATGGTGGAGGATGACGGGATCGAACCGCCGACCCTCTGCTTGTAAGGCAGATGCTCTCCCAGCTGAGCTAATCCT
>NZ_CANMXD010000034.1:0-578 GCF_947501725.1 uncultured Planococcus sp.
GGCTTGTTCGACGAACAGGCGGAAGTGATGGAACCGGAAGCGAATTACAACAAAGCCATCAAAATCCAAGCGAAGATTTCGACGCTGGTGACGGCCTTCGGCCGCATCCGCAACGGCCAGGAACCGGTCGCGCCGAAAACGGACCTGAGCTTCGCAGCCAACTTCCTGTACATGCTGTCCGGCGAATTGCCGGAAGCGATCGAAGAGGAAGCATTCAACAAAGCCCTTGTGCTCCATGCCGACCATGAATTGAACGCCTCGACGTTCACGGCGCGTGTGGCAGTGGCAACGCTATCTGACGTCTATTCCGGCGTGACAGCGGCCATCGGCGCCTTGAAAGGCCCGCTTCACGGCGGCGCCAATGAACAAGTGATGAAGATGCTGACGGAAATCGGCTCGGTCGACAACGTAGAGAAGGTCATCACGGAAAAATTGGCGAACAAAGAGAAGATCATGGGCTTCGGCCACCGCGTCTACCGCAAGGGCGACCCGCGTGCGAAGCACCTGCGTGAAATGTCCCAGAAACTGACGAAGATCCGCGGCGAAGAAAAATGGTACGACATGTCGGTGAAAATCGA
>NZ_CANMXD010000035.1:0-527 GCF_947501725.1 uncultured Planococcus sp.
GGGGCGGACGAGGGGAATTGAACCCCCGAGTGCCGGAATCACAATCCGGTGCGTTAACCACTTCGCCACGACCGCCATCATAAAATTTTAAAATTGGCAGGGGCAGTAGGAATCGAACCCACATCGGAGGTGTTGGAGACCTCTGTTCTACCGTTAAACTATGCCCCTAAAAACTGGTGGTGGGGGGCAGATTCGAACTGCCGAACCCGAAGGAGCGGATTTACAGTCCGCCGCGTTTAGCCACTTCGCTACCCCACCTTAAAATGGTGCCGGAGAAAGGACTTGAACCCTCAACCTACTGATTACAAGTCAGTTGCTCTACCAGTTGAGCTACTCCGGCATGGAGATATTTCATAAAAAAATGGTGGGTCAGGACGGAATCGAACCGCCGACACTTAGAGCTTCAATCTAATGCTCTACCGACTGAGCTACTGACCCACTTTATTACTTAAAAATGGCGGTCCCGACCGGGATCGAACCGGCGATCTCCTGCGTGACAGGCAGGCATGTTAACCGCTACACCACGG
>NZ_CANMXD010000036.1:0-416 GCF_947501725.1 uncultured Planococcus sp.
TTCGGCTCCTAGTGCCAAGGCATCCACCGTGCGCCCTTTCTAACTTAACCAATGGTCAATTAAAAAGTTGTGGCCAATGGCCACGCGTACATGAATTGCTTGCATATATGTTTCAATGTCGTCATATCCAGTTTTCAAAGAACAAGTTTGAAAGAATCACAAAAAGGCGTTGCCGCCTGAAGGTGAACCTTCAAAACTGAACGCAAAACGTCAACCCCGGGAAACCCGGTTCCGAATTATCCTTAGAAAGGAGGTGATCCAGCCGCACCTTCCGATACGGCTACCTTGTTACGACTTCACCCCAATCATCCGTCCCACCTTCGGCGGCTGGCTCCACAAGGGTTACCTCACCGACTTCGGGTGTTACAAACTCTCGTGGTGTGACGGGCGGTGTGTACAAGGCCCGGGAACGTATT
>NZ_CANMXD010000037.1:0-345 GCF_947501725.1 uncultured Planococcus sp.
GGGGCCTTAGCTCAGCTGGGAGAGCGCCTGCCTTGCACGCAGGAGGTCAGCGGTTCGATCCCGCTAGGCTCCACCAACTATAACAATAAAGATCCTGGCGGCGTAGCTCAGCTGGCTAGAGCGTACGGTTCATACCCGTAAGGTCGGGGGTTCGATCCCCTCTGCCGCCACTTTTTTAGGACCTTTAGCTCAGTTGGTTAGAGCAGACGGCTCATAACCGTCCGGTCGCAGGTTCGAGTCCTGCAAGGTCCACCATTTATCTATTATCACGGAGGAATACCCAAGTTTGGCTGAAGGGATCGGTCTTGAAAACCGACAGGGGAGTCAAATCCCGCGGGGGTTCGA
>NZ_CANMXD010000038.1:0-326 GCF_947501725.1 uncultured Planococcus sp.
CCGAACACGGCAGTTAAGCTCTTTTGCGCCGATGGTAGTTGGGGGTCTCCCCCTGTGAGAGTAGGACGTCGCTGGGCTATTCTATGTTTATTTTTTGTCCCTAATGATTCTTTTACCTTGCTTCCATAGCTCAGCAGGTAGAGTGCTTCCATGGTAAGGAAGAGGTCACCGGTTCGAATCCGGTTGGAAGCTTTTGTTTTCTTTTAGGAGTTTCTAAGCAGGAAGTTAAACATACTTTATTTTAATCAAGGCCCCTTGGTCAAGCGGTTAAGACACCGCCCTTTCACGGCGGTAACACGGGTTCGAATCCCGTAGGGGTCACCAAT
>NZ_CANMXD010000039.1:0-277 GCF_947501725.1 uncultured Planococcus sp.
GCGCAAAAGAGCTTAACTGCCGTGTTCGGGATGGGAACGGGTGTGGCCTCTTTGCCATCATCACTGGACTATTTGGTTTTGAAAGACAAGATTTATTATACCAATCTTACAGGTTTTTTCAAGCTTTTTGTCAAAAACTTTTTTCTTGTTCGTTCAAAACTGGATACACGACACCGGAACATGCAAGGATTCCGTACACTATTTGGTTAAGTCCTCGATCGATTAGTATTCGTCAGCTGCACGTGTCGCCACGCTTCCACCTCGAACCTATCTACCT
>NZ_CANMXD010000040.1:0-270 GCF_947501725.1 uncultured Planococcus sp.
ATTCCGAAGTAGCTCAGTGGTAGAGCACCGCACTGTTAATGCGATGGTCGTAGGTTCGAGTCCTACCTTCGGAGCCAATTTTGGAGAGCTGTCCGAGTGGCCGAAGGAGCATGATTGGAAATCATGTAGGCGGGCAACCGTCTCAAGGGTTCGAATCCCTTGCTCTCCGCCAGAAGATAAATTCCAAAAACATATGGCCCCTTGGTCAAGCGGTTAAGACACCGCCCTTTCACGGCGGTAACACGGGTTCGAATCCCGTAGGGGTCACCA
>NZ_CANMXD010000041.1:0-214 GCF_947501725.1 uncultured Planococcus sp.
ACGTCGGCTACGATATCGATGACTTGGCCGTTAACGCAAGCTTTGAAGAAGTGATCTACCTGCTTTGGCACCAGCGCCTGCCGAAAGCAGACGAACTGGCGGAACTGAAACAGCAATTGGCGGACAACATGGCCGTGCCACAAGCTGTACTGGATCATTTCAAGACATACGACATCAAGAACGTCCACCCGATGGCGGCTCTTCGCACAGCGGT
>NZ_CANMXD010000042.1:0-212 GCF_947501725.1 uncultured Planococcus sp.
GGTTGCGGGGGCAGGATTTGAACCTGCGACCTTTGGGTTATGAGCCCAACGAGCTACCGAACTGCTCCACCCCGCGATAATAATATATCATTTACAAATCACATTCGCACTGTACAACCTTGATTATGTAAGAGTAAATGGTGGAGGATGACGGGATCGAACCGCCGACCCTCTGCTTGTAAGGCAGATGCTCTCCCAGCTGAGCTAATCCT
>NZ_CANMXD010000043.1:0-204 GCF_947501725.1 uncultured Planococcus sp.
TGGTGGGCCTAAATGGACTCGAACCATCGACCTCACGCTTATCAGGCGTGCGCTCTAACCAGCTGAGCTATAGGCCCTCTTGAGTATAATTCATATGCTAATAGAAGAGTCATTCCAATGTCGCCATTGAAGGTGAACCTTCAAAACTGAACGCAAAACGTCAACCCCGGGAAACCCGGTTCCGAATTCATCCTTAGAAAGGAG
>NZ_CANMXD010000044.1:0-203 GCF_947501725.1 uncultured Planococcus sp.
CGCAAAAGAGCTTAACTGCCGTGTTCGGGATGGGAACGGGTGTGGCCTCTTTGCCATCATCACTGGACTATTTGGTTGATTGCTTGTTGAATCAAAAAGGACCATTAAGATTTTTAAAAAAACAGACCAGCGACGTCCTACTCTCACAGGGGGAGACCCCCAACTACCATCGGCGCAAAAGAGCTTAACTGCCGTGTTCGGGA